>NZ_LWGE01001046.1:0-6642 GCF_001635315.1 Oleiphilus sp. HI0123 | reverse complement strand
GTGATCGCCTCGTTATCAAGAGACTGCAGCACTATCGGCTCCGGAACTTGATTTTCAGGGCCACCCGCTAACACACCCCCTGAAAGCATGAGCACACCAACAAACCGAACTAAAACCATACGTAACATCAATCTAACACTCAAATAAAGACTAAGGCGCAAGTTTTAAGAACCTACGACGATAAGTCAGCAATAGCAAACATAGACATATCAGTTGCCAAGCAATGGCGCCACCACTTGAATCAGACTTTTTATTGCTGTCACTTTCCTCTTGCTCTGCTTCAATTGCGGTAAAACTAATTGATGCAATTCGCGCATCGTCCCCCTCACCCAAACCAAGGCTAGCGCCTCGCTTTCTCGCCAACACCCACTCAACATAAGCGCCACCCTCAGGCAGCTCTATAACGACGTTCGAATAGCTACTTCCTACGACTAAATCTTGCTCAACACCGTCAACCACTTCAGTCGTTTGACGAACACCATCAATATAAACATCCAGATTCATCACATCAGAGCTTGATAGTAGCCAGTCAAAAGCAAGCGTTCCCGCCCGGGAAAAGCGTGAAGAGAAACGTGATATATCTTGCGTGTCTGGCATTTCCACCGCTAACTCACTATCCCCCACATTTCGCCATGTACTCGCTGACTCAAGGATAAAATCAATACCACTTCCAGCTATTTCCATATCGTTTTCCGGATATACTCTGGTAGATAAGCGATACCAATTAAATCCTTCATTTGTATATATTGCCGTCATGACAGCCGTTTTTTCACCATCCTGATCAAAGTCCAGCTTCAAATCCAACTCGCAGTTATCACCCAAATACAGCACGTCATTTGAACAACGATCACCGACAACCTGAAACCCGCTCACATCACCAGACCCAAATTGCATCCAGCTGATCTCAAAAGGCTGAACCAGATTACTAGTTAAATTCAAGGTATATTCATATGGAGACCCTACAGTCATTTCCCCCAGATATTGAGCATTCAACACAACATCAGACCACTCTTTAACTCCCTCAAAATCATCCAAATAAGAAGCTACACGAGTATAAACTCCCGGGTACTGTGCCTGCCCGCACCCTTCACCAAAGCTCGTAACACCAACCTGAACCCAGTCACGATTCTCATTCTGCCAAAGCAAAGGGCCACCACTATCTCCTTGGCAAGAGTCTAAACCACCAGCTTGAACACCCGCACATACCATGTCGTCAGTCACCTCATCACCAATCTCGGCATAATTATCCTGGCAAGTTTCATGATTCATTAGCGTTACATCTGCTTCTTGGAGAACATCCGGGTAAGTCGCGACACTATCGTCTGGGTCTATATCCCCCCAACCAATAACGCGCAAGGAATCGCCTTCAGCAATTTTGCGCATATCCGCCTCAGTAGCTAACGAGAGCACTGGCACATCACTCACAGTCTCGGCTAGCTGAAACAATAAATAATCGCCATTTTCAGCCTCATTATATTCTATGAGATTAACGGCTCGCGCATTGCTCTGCTCTGGCAAATCATACCCAGACGAGTTACTCAAATCATAAGCACCAATAACCGCAACAAGACTATCCAAAGCCTCCCCGGCGTAGCAGTGAGATGCCGTTAATACATAGTATTCATCCACCAAGGTTGCACCACAAAAGTGCTCACCAGTATATTTATTTTGTAATGACACCATCCAAGGGTAATCCCTAAACTCAGCGTCAACACCACCAATAATCCTATTTTCCGCGCGAGCCCAACCTGAAGAAACAACGAGCATTACAATCACCACACTCATGGCACGATAGGTTTTCGATATACCTGCAGCGTTTCGACGAAAGAAAAATAGCACTGCCAAAAACACTAGCGCTAGTGGGTGGAATGCTCCACCACTAGACTTTGAATTGCTAGGACTTGTATCCTCAACTACATCTGGGTTATCTGCTGTAAAATTAACCGACTTCAAATACAAGGTCTTGCCTTCATCCCCTAATGAACTTTCACTCGTAGAACGCCAAAGTTCTCCCCTAGCCATGCGCCACTCAACAGTATTGACCTGATCTTCAGGTAACACGATAGTCTCACGACCATAAGCCTCAGCCGGCTTATATTCACTAAGCTCTTCACCATTTATCCACAATGAGACATCCATTACACTCGTATCATCTACTTTCCAGTCAAAGCTCAATTGGCCGCTACCATCAACCTTACCAATCAACATCGTTTGCTCATATAGGGTGTAGTCTGACACTAATTCGGAAACAATATCTCCCTGTAAATCCCACTCATTCTGCTTCTCTATAAAGAAAAACACTCCCTCACCCACACTTGAGCTAAAATCAGCTTCCCCTATCACATTACCACTCAACTCAAACGAGTAGCTTTCCTCCTTACCCTCAACCCCTATCATCAAGGTAGCAAACTTGATACCAGGTGAAAGGAAGTTCATCCGAATATGGACCTCGCAACTCTCCCCCGGAGCTAACTCAGAGCCCTGGCAATCAGGCAAAGCACTATCTTCCGTGCTGGTAATCGATAGCTCGGAAGGTGTATATTTTACCGTCCCTACACCACATTCATTGGTTTCAATCTCATCAACCTGAAGCTCAACACTATCAATTACAAAGCTATCAGCAGCACTATTTGTAAAACTTAAAGAAAAACCATTAACCTCTTTTATTCTGTATTTTAAAGACTCATCCGAGCCACCACTACATACAGGGTTCTCACCATCCTCCAATATACTTGAAGTAACATTTTCAGGCAGAGAAAGCTTGTCTGGGGTCAAATCGACAGGGTTTATAATATTGTCCACCCACTCTTTAAACGCTGAAACCCGGGTAAAAACATCTGGATAATCCAGACTTCCACAAACAGAAGGAGCTATGCTTGCCACGCCGGCTTGAAACCATTCACCACCTGTTTGAAATAATAAAGGGCCGCCACTATCTTTTTCGCATAGACCTTGAAGCCCATCATCTGTCTCTTCGATATAACCTGCACAAATATGTTTACCATCAATAGCATTACCATATATTGGTAAAAAGTCAGCTCCCAACGACGTTTCTAAATCGCCATTCAGGAAGGCTTTATTGCATTCGGTCTGGTTGAACAACGGTACATTCACTTCATGCAATACGCTTGGAAAGTCTTCGTTTATTGTGTCTTCACCGCCCCCACTAGAAATAAGATTGGGGTTGCCATCACGATCCCCCCATCCAACAATTGTTAGCAAATGACCTGCTTCGACACCTTCAAACATGGCTGAGCTAACTAATTCAAGAGGTGGATAAACACTCACATCAACCGCATCGGCCAACTCAAGCAACATCAAATCTCGACCTGACTCCACGCGACTAATCACCCCAATACGCCGCTCAGTTTCTTCAATTCGTGAGATATCATAATCTCCAACATAGACGGAAATTGCTTCAGCAGGCTCTTCATAGAAACAACGCGAAGCAGACATCACCCAACGTTCATGAATCAAGGTACCGCCACATTCATGCTCGCCAGTTGCCGAATTTCGGAGCGATACCATCCAAGGGTAATCACTCTCTACCTCAACTTCGTCGCCACCGACTATACGATTAGCTGAGAGAGCAGAGCTACTCGCAACACAAGCAAGCATGGCAAATAACATCACCCGAACAATACCGACATTGCGCCTAGCAACTAAAGCCTGACCACACATTGAAAGAAACATACCCTTAGCCATCCTGACCTCTATGGAACTCATAATCTTTATATATTGAACTGGACCTGTACTGCACAAGTAAAACGCTGAGAGATATAAAACAACTAAAATCATGCATCAGGAACACAGCAAAAAACTCCTCGAATTTTATCAGTCTTTTATAGCCAGCCCTATTGATTATAAAAACACTGTACAACTGCATTTAAATTTTGTGACGCTATAAACCTTTCTTATGGGAAGTTTCTACGAAATTTACCTTTTTCCAAAAACATTTACACAAGCTCTATAGATCAAGCCAGATCAAATCTAATCAAACTGCTGAGCATATGAGTCAATCGAAGCGTAAGGTTCAAGCACACCTTTTTGATTCATAGATAATATTTGATAAGGGTTAAACTTGTCTTGGTATTCCATACCCGGACTACCCAAGGGCATTGCAGGAACAATCAAACCAACTGAGCCAGCAGGTGGGTTTGATAAAAATTGTTTAATAAACTTCGCTGGAACATGTCCTTCGAACACGAAACCCTCTGACGACACAGCAGTATGACAGGAGCGAGCATTAGCAGGCAGCTGATAGAAATCTTTTATATGCGCCACCGAATCCTGGTTCACAACTATGGCCCACAAACCGCCCTGTTGAATATGATCCACCCACTCAGAACAACAAGAGCAACTCTTTGTTTTATAAACAGTCAAAGTTCTATCTGCTGCGCTCGATTCAGTACTAGACGAATCCTCTGATTGACCGCATGCACTCAAGATACCAAACGCCAGCATCATACTCAGTATCATAAAGCGCCGAACTAGCGAAACAGATCTCTCTCTATCTATTTGCATATCGCAATTACCTCACCCTTTTAATCTAGCTGCTATAGTTAAATTCTGAATAAAAAGATCGACCTATCAATAAAGGAATTCTTTCATGGTCAAATTTGTCCGTACGCCTGATGAACGCTTTAAAAACCTGCCGAACTATAGCTTTTCTGCTCACTATACCGACGTCGGTGGTTTGAGAATGCATTATATAGACGAAGGCCCGGGAAGTGCCGACCCAATACTCATGTTACATGGTGAACCCAGCTGGTCATACCTTTACCGCCACATGATCCCTATTTGCACTGCTGCGGGGCATCGAGTCATCGCTCCCGACTTAATTGGCTTTGGCAAGTCAGATAAGCCTGTCAATATTGAAGACTACTCCTATCAAAGCCATATGGACTGGCTCCTATCCTTAATCAACGCGCTTGATTTAAACAATATTACACTGGTCTGCCAAGACTGGGGTTCATTGCTCGGCCTTCGACTCGCGGCAGAAAATGAAGAGCGCTTCAAAGCAATTGTAGTCGGTAATGGCATGCTACCAACAGGTGAAGAAGACGTACCTTCCGCTTTTAAGATATGGAAAGCTTTTGCGCTTAATAGCCCCTGGTTCCCTATTGCAAAAATCGTAGAGATGGGGAGTTTTAAATCTTTTAGCAAAGACGAGCAGCGCGCTTACGATGCACCCTTTCCATCCAAGCAGTTCAAAGCAGGCACTCGGGCTTTTCCGGCTTTAGTACCAACAAGCCCGGACAACCCGGCAAGCAAAGCGAACAAGGCAGCGTGGGCGGTATTAGAAAAATGGCAAAAGCCTTTCGTTACCGCATTCAGCAATGGAGACCCTATAACACGAGGCGGTGATAAGTATATGCGTAAGAAGATTCCTGGTGCAAAGGGAATGAAACACGTAAAACTTAAAGGCGGCCACTTTCTTCAAGAAGATTCAGGAGCCGAATTTGCGCAAGTCGTCAATAACCTACTAACAGAGATAGATCATCATATAATCCCAGCCTCATAGAGAGTTTTTCTTAGGCAATAAAAAACCCGACTAAAAAGTCGGGTCAAAATCACAACAAATACTTCAAAGAAAAATAATGAAACCTATTCCGGGTCAGAGGGCCTGAATCACTTCCCCGTACTTCAATGTTTGTAGAATACGACATTAAAAACGTGATGTATGTATCACTTTTCTTTCATTATGTAACAATTGTTTTCAAGCTCTCAGTCATTCGCGCAAGGCAAGACCGCCTCAAAGATGCTCCCCACCTGAGCATTCGAACGGTATTTGATTTCACCCTTATGGAGTTTCATGATTCGCTGACAGATTGACAAGCCCAAGCCTGTACTTCGCTCTCCAGCTGTTGGCTTGGTTGATATATTGCAGAATGGCTTGAACAATAAGTGCTGCTCGGCCTTTGGTATTCCACCAGCCTCATCAATCACTTCGATACGCACCTTTTTATGATTACTCGATAAACGAACATCAATTTTCCCACCAACTGGCGAGTATTTAATTGCATTGGAAATCAGGTTATAGGCAACTTCTTTAATTCGCATGCTATCTGCTTCAACCCATACGGCTTCGACTGGCAATTCCAAGTTAAGTTTTTGCTGCTTATCATTCGCCAGGAGCTGGGCATCAGCAACAGCTTTATCCAATAGGGAACAAAGGTTTTCCCGATCTATATCGATTGAGATATTAGCATCCTCAATCGAACTCACATCAAGCAATCTATCCAGCAACTCCTCCATACTCTCTGCAGCTTCGATAACTAAACCCAGCAACATTTCCGGGTGCTCTCCGGATATCTCCCTTTTCAACATACTCGCAGCTGAAGATACAACACCCAAAGGGCCACGAATATCGTGAGCCGCCATACCAAGCAACTCATTCTTCTGCTGGTTCAAACTACTCAACTCAGAGAACTGATCCAGAAGCTGGGCATTGGCGTTGACTCGACTGCATACTTGCTCTTGCTGGAAAGGTTTTAATAGAAAGTCATTCCCACCATGCTTCATAAATTGCGCTATTTGGTCTGATGATGCCTTTCCTGACACACCAATAATAGCCATCTGACTCATATCAAAGCGTGAACGCAAAGCACCCAGCAACTCAAATCCATCCATGCCATTCAT
>NZ_LWGE01001045.1:0-15984 GCF_001635315.1 Oleiphilus sp. HI0123 | reverse complement strand
CTTGTTTATAGCATCGACGATTCACCAGCGCATCGAACACATCTGCCACCGAAGCAATTCGCGCAAAGATATGAATATCTTCACCCGCAATACCGTTTGGATAGCCTGAACCGTCCCAGTTCTCGTGATGCCCACCTGCAATGAGCGCGCCCGCTCGCAAGACCTCTAAGTCAGACGTCGAAAGTATATCGTAACCGATCTGGGCATGAGACTGCATAACCTCCCACTCTTGAGGTGTTAGCTTACCAGGCTTGTTAAGGATATGATCAGGGATAGCGATCTTCCCAATATCATGTAGTGGTGCCGCTTTATACATTACCTCATTATCTCGATCACACAGTCCAAATGTCCATTCAGGACTTAATGAACCTCAAAGTAACTGTTGCATCAGTATTTGAAGAGTCAGAGCTGGACGCAGCGTCTAGCGTATCTCTTCTGACCGAAAATGACTGGCAAAAAACAGGAGCAAAACGCTTAAGTGATGTGCTGGAAAGTGTTCCTTCCGTGGCAAGTTACCCTACTTGGGGTGGTGCCGAAGCAATAGCAATTCGCGGCTTCACTACAGAGCTATCGGTGCGCGGCATTGCCAACACTTTAAATGGCGTCCCCTTAAACAGCTACACTTATGCGACCTCGTTGTATGATAAACCGATTATCAATCTTGATCATTTAAGCCGTATAGAAATGGTTAGAGGGCCCGGCAGTACACTCTATGGAAGCGATGCTTTTCATGGTGTAATTGCTCGACAACTCAAAGACTCTAATAAAGATGAGACCCAGATTAGAAGTAAAGTAGGCAGTGATGGTTATACCAAAGCCTCTCTATTTGTCGCACAGACATTCGAAGATAGCATACTCAATGCCGGCTTAGCATTTGCCCGACAGAGCGATCAAAACTTGAACTATCGCTACACCGATCCTGATGACGGTTTGCTCTATAACTCCGAAAGACACTATGCCTATCGTGATCAAAGTGGCTTTATAAAATTGAGCGCTGGCAAAGTCGATACAGGACGTGTCGAGTTTTTTTCATACTACGCAAACTATTTGGCATCTGGTTTTCCAAGCACCGGCACCCAGTTCTTTACCCGTATTGATGATAATTTTGACGTGCAATCTACCAGCTTAACTGAAGATCGGGAACATTCAGGGCAAGATTCCAGCTTCTGGCTCGCAAGCTTATCTTACGATTACCAGCTTAGCGATAGCATTGAACTGGGCACTCAAATCTATCATTGGCAGAGTAAGCAAGAATGGTCATTTGACAATGCACGCTACCCGATAAGCCTCGTGTACGCGCCTAACGATATACCAATCACTTCTTTTGACTGTAAAGATGGAACCAATACGACCAATAACCCTCTTTACTGCCCTCACACACTCTATCAATCTACAAATGAGCAACGTAGTGGCGCGAAACTTCAGTTAAAAGGCAAATCGCCTGAAGCCTCAACGCAATGGGTTCTCGGTGCTGGTTATGACCGATTTATCGTCAACGGTAGCAACTACTCCCGGATCGACTTAAATGGCAGCACCCTTGTTGATCAAGACAACCCTTATAAGAATTCTAAACGACACATTAGGTATGCACTATTCCAAGCCAAGACAGGCTTATTTAATGACAAACTGCATGCTGTCTATGGTCTCAGAGCAGACGATTACTCAGATGTCGGCTCTCACCTTTCGCCAAGAGCAGGGCTCATTGTCAAAGTCAATGAAAACTATAGCTCCAAGCTTCTTTACGGCCACGCTTTTAGAGCGCCCACAGCAATTGAGAGATTTGGCTCTGTTCAGGCAATTGAAGCAAACGAGAGCATCAAACCAGAGGAAATTGATACGATTGAGTGGGTCAATCATTTTCTCGCTAATGACTATTCTACAGAGTTAACTCTGTTTTCAAGTCGCTGGAAAGAAGGCATCGTTTTAGTGCCAACAACGGGCTCTTCTCAGAAATATTTCAACACAGGTAGAAATGAGTCTTATGGTGTTGAGCTTTCTGGTCGAAAACAGTTCAAGAGGTTTGAGTTAGTTGGCAGCAGTAGCTATGTTCGAAGCGAGAATAAAGAACTCAATAGTGATTATTTAGCTTTCCCACAGTGGATTTTTACACTTCAGGGTAACTACCTACTTGCTGATAGCAATATCGAGCTATCAATCAAACAAAGAGCAATGCTCAACTATAGTGAGGGTGACTATATAACCTCGACAAACCCGACAACGCTAGAGGTGACGCAAATTGCGCCAGAGGATGCAGATGATTATTTTCGTACTGACCTCAGCCTTCTTAAACACTTCGACTCTAAATCAGGCGAAGGCGAACGTGCTATGTATATAAACGTGAATAATATTTTTGATCAGAAAAATACCGTCGCATCACTATATAACGTTGAAAACGGCCTAGCGGATTCTGGCTTATCAGTTGATATTGGACTGTCCTGGAGTTGGTAGGCAACGATTTACTTTAAGAGCTCAACCAGCGTATCAAGTAGGCGAGCGTAATCCCTAAATAGTTACCCAGGATATAGCCAAGAATTGCAGCGGCGAAACCTGGGACTATTAGCGATTTATTCTTCAAAGCACCCGCCACGACGGGTATAAATGGCACCGACATGATGGCTGCGGCCGAACTAATCAAGAAGGTATCTGTATCGACTTTAAATAGCTTGCATAAACTAGCATGCAGAATTAACGTGCCAACCAATAACAAGGCGATAAAGAGAAATAACTCTACATTCAGAGCACTTAGAATTTCCAAGTTGGTCATTGTGCCCATGGTAAAACAAAACACTAGCACCAAATACATGCCGCAATGAAAGCTCTGCTTCAAACGCTTTACCTGAGGAAAAAATGACAAGCCCAGACCAGCACTCGTAATCGCCACTATCGTCACTACTGAAGACATACTTTTCGGGAACAACTGAGAAAGGCCTATACCAATAACCAATGCCAACACTGCAAAGCCGAGTACAGAGGCAACATTTAAAACATTTTCTTTGCTCACTAGCTGCTTATAGGCATGTGAACTTTCATCACTCAAGTGATCAAAGAGCCCCCCACCCGACGTGCTATTCAAGGGCAACTTTTCGCTTTCATTGAAGGCTTTTAAAAACCGGCTAAACAGCGGTTTTGCGAGGCTCACAACAAATAATAGATATAAGGCCGACAGCAAAATATCATAGCTGGTCATCGTAATAAACACCGACTGCTCACCTTCAATTGCCGCACTAATAGCCGCCATATTCGGGCCTCCTCCGGTATACGCGCCGACCGCTAATCCAGCAACTTGCCACAAATGCTCTATTCGCCCATCAAACAGTAAAGACAGAATCGTCGTGATAATCATCACGCTAAACAATGCTAGAATCATGGCTTTAATCGTTGGCCCAGCCAAGTGAAAAGCAGACTTAATATCCATTGAAAAAGCCAGCATTGGAATTGCCAAGGCTATGGCGACTTCAGTTACCTGAGTTTGGATCGAGAGCACATCGCTACCGGGCAAGTAGTTCTGGATATTGAAACCCGATAGCACAATACCCGAGGCAAAAGCCAACACCACGACACCCAGCTTGTCGAGAATGGCCCAGCGCTGAGCAGCGACAATCAACACAGCGGGAAAGCTGAGTAAAACGAGAATAAAGAAAATACCCATCACTACAACTATTGCTCCCAGCGAGGTGTTTTTGAGGTATCAAATACAGACCACCAAGCAACAATCTTTCCCTGATCATAGACAGCTATTTGCCCGAACTGGAGAAACAAGGCTTCACTTTGTCTGGGCCGGAAGAACATATAGTCGTTAGGCTTTAGCTCAGAAGACTCTGCAAGCGAATACATTTCCTGATTGCTTGAGCAACCGTACAACTTCACTCGTTCAGAGCCTTCTGGATAGCACGGATCAGCAAGCCAATTGCCACCATAAATAAAGCACGCCTTCTTCGGTAACAGCTTCGCACTCCGCAAAAAAGGAGATAAAGATGAAGCAATGGGCAAACTTGGTTTTTCAATTACCTTTAAAATGGGGGCAGCAATAAATGCGGCAGGCACATGATGCTCCAGAGTTGGAATATCAAAGTCGCTGGGCTTAACCAGAGCTGACGAAACTGCTAATTCATTCCTAAAATCGCCTTGCTGATACAAGGAATAAGTTGGGCTTCCCCCTGCGTTTAAACATAGCCCTTCATGAGAACCAAATACTTCGTCAACCACATTAACAAAACGCTGATAGCTACTTTTTGCAGCACGAGCCACGACAGCCCTTCCTTCCAAAATATTAAGCGCCTTGGCAACGTGGTAGTCGTAACCCATTAGTCCGCTAAGGCTCAATAAATCAGATTGTTTAATACGCTCTAGACAAGACCTAAACTCACTCATGTCAGCAAAGCCACCACGATGCAAACCCACGTCGACCTCAAGGTTAACCTTCATCTTGAGCCCTGACTCTAAAGCAACAGCCTCGTACTCGTTCAAGCGTTCATTTGAGTCAATCAGCCATTGAACTTGCTCTGCTGGCTCAAAGTCTAGCGGCTCACCTTGCTTCTCATACCACTGATAGAAAGCTCTAAGCGCCATGACAGGCATAGGTTTTCCTAACAACAAGTCCGGCTTTACGGGCCATTTATGCTCTGCAATATGTATAAGAAAAGGAAGGTGAAAGCACATTAAACGAGAGGAATTAGTTTCGGACAGTATATATTCCAGCATAGGAATACTGGGTAAAGATTTTGCCACCACTCGATAGGCAAACCCTTTTTCTAGGGTTTCTTTCAAGCGTGCAATATTTTCATCCAACAAAGATTTATCGACAAGCAGTACAGGGCTAGCAAGGCCTGCCTGACTCAGAGCGAGCGATAGCTTAGAAAAATAGTTTGCGTCCATATTATCCAACTAGTCTTATTATTTTTTTGGATCTGCAGTCTAAACCAAGTAAAAGTCCAGCCTACCTGAGATCATAAAATCCCAGACTAACACAAACATGAATATTATTCATATTTTAAGGAATGGCTTACTTCCCAGCTTTGAGAATTACAAACTTCTTATTCGCTGCGATATTTTCAAAGTTACCAAATATTCTTTTCAAGTCAGAATGGTAGCCAAGGTGCCGATTTGCCACGAGCCATACCTCGCCACCCGTTTTCAATGCACGTTTGGCTTCTTTGAAAAAGGATTGGGCTATCGAAGTGCTCACCGTATTTTGCTGATGAAACGGCGGGTTACAAAGAATCAATTCCAATGAATTAGACTTAGCCTTGCTCAAGCCGTCACAAGCAATAAACTCAGCACGGTTTGTAGGCATATTGACCGCCAAATTGTGTTTCGCAGACTGTACCGCCTGAAAAGACTCGTCATAGAAAAACATCTGGGCATTAGGAAAGCGCTGTAAGTAGGCTAAACCAAGTACCCCATTCCCACAGGCTAAATCAGCGACTTGTGAAACCTCCGGTAAGCACTTGTAATGCCCCAAAAAGAAGCGACTGCCAATATCCAAATGATCATTGCTAAAGACATTTGGTAAAGCCTTCAAGTTCAATTCAAAATCGGGAACGCTGACAGACTTGCACTGTTCAAATATATTCTGCTCTGAAGCGTACGCCAGAGATTTATCAACCTCTGCCCTCCAGACTCGCGCTTTTTTTACACCTGGCAAAAAACTCGCCGGGCCAAAGCACTTCTCCAGCAACTCATACTGACCTTTGCTTAAGTGCTTATCCATACCTGCAAGTAAAAGTGTACAGCCTTCTTGTGCCCACTTATTCAGTTCAGCGAGTAAATAAGCCAGCTGGCTTTTAGATTTAGGTACTCGACCAATGATTAAGTCTGGGCGCTCTTCTCGTTTGACGAGATACTCAAGACCCGACTCAAAGTCCAGCACATTATCGTCATTCGCTTCAGCATTCTTCTTGAGGTTCTGTCGCGTTGCTTCTAATGACATCCATGAGTCGCCGTAACAGAGGGGCTTATATTTCATTAAAGGAATCGTCAAAGCACCAAAGTTATCGTGCACGATACAAAGCTGCTTGAAGCTTCCAGCCATGTCATCAACCAGATTAAGCAGGTAGCTGTCTGCAGCATCCCAGGCACGCAACTGACTACGCTTTTCAACAGGATAACGCTGAAGCTCATAATTCTGGCCGTTAGCGGTAAATGCGTTGGGATTTTCTGATGAGGAAGAAGACATAAAGGGATTTTAACTAATGAGCGAACTGAGCATTATAGCTCAAGCCATGCCTATCAAGAAGAGCCTAAGTTTACAGCGCAGCGCCAGCCTGACAAGCAACAGAAAGTCTCTGCCTACAAGCCTGTTGATACAATTGCTGCGCCTTGCTTAAGTTCTTAATAACACCGAAACCGCTTTGATAGAAACGACCTAATTGAAACTGAGCCTGAGCACTTCCTGATTTTGCAGCCACTTCAAACCAACGAAATGATTCATGCGAGTCGTGTTGAGGACCATCTTGTAAATAGATTTGCGCCAAACTTAGCTGAGAATCGATATCACCTTGTTCGGCTGCCAAGGTATACCAACTAATGGCTTCAGCTATGTTTTTACCAGAGACTTCACCAGAATGATAAATTCTGCCTAGTTGATACTGAGACAGTATATGCCCATGATCAGCCGCCCGTCTCAACCAACGCAAAGCCCTTTTCGGTTTAGCTTCGACACCCAATCCATTTAAGAGCATTAGCGCTAAGTTATACTGAGCTTGAACGTCTCCCAACTTAGCCGCCTTCTTGAACCAGCTATTAGCCTTTGTTTCGTCTTTGACGTCTTCATTGGTGTAATAAATTAAGGCTAGATTATATTGAGCTGAGGTATCGCCCTGTTCGGCCGCTAGCGTATACCACTTTATCGCTTTATTAATATCTCTAGGTAAACCGTCACCTTTCTCATACAGCACAGCTAGATTATTTTGCGCTTCCAACAAGCCTGACTCAGCGGCTTCTACGTACCATATCTGCGCATTAGAAATGTTCTTAGCGACACCTAAACCTTCCTGATTAATTCGGGCCATATAGAATTGGGCAATGCTATCGCCTTTATAAGCTAATGGCTCCCATATATTTTTGGCGCAGACATAGTCTCCTGAATTGAAGCAGTGGCGGGCTTGGTCAGAGCTCGCATGCATCTCGATAGAAGTAACCAATAAAAGAAAAGCTAGAGTAAATTTAATATGAGCAATAAAGCTCGGCCAGAAACCAGTATTCAATACAAGATACCCTTAATCATCTGTCACCCGAAATAAGTACGTATCAGTATATACCAGCAACCCGGAAATAGGAGGTTATCTATATATTATGGGAAGCCAGCTAATGTACGTTTTACTCTTAGTATCGCGAAGCTGTAAAGTTAGCGGTGTTGAATCTAGACTTATTAGAGGTTTGATTCTTGGCAAAAGCTTTAAGCTGGTAAAAAAGAATATTCTTTTACATTAGCCAATGTTAAATACCTCGACGTAACTCCCAAGGGAAAACCTTCCCCATGCTGTTTAATAAAGTCTGCACAATTATAGGGTCCATTAAGTCAGTGAGTTCCCACTGACTTAAAAATAATAGCGCTAAATACTGATCAGCCAGGCTGAGGTCTTGTTCGCCACATGTCAGCATATCTGCAATTGACGAAAACATTGGCTTATCATCACTCTTGTACATCAAACGCCCATAAGAACAAACAGGCTTGCCTAAGACCATTGCCTCATGAACCAAGTTAGAGTTAACCGATACGACCCCAACACAATTTTTATGCGCGGCTAAATCAATACTACGGATACCTTTCTTAGCCTCGATAAATGTCACACCCTTTGGTAACGTCGGAGCATTAGATAAGCGGCATTTTTTAGCAGGATGCTCAGTCACGATAATGTTCACACCTTGCGCTTCCGCATAACTCCGATCAATTAGCGCCTGAGCCAATAAATCGTTGGCGCCCTTCTGCCCATACAAGCTCTCAAAACCAGAATCAGAAAACTTCAGGTTATAGTCCTCTCCTCCTTGGAGTGGCAATAAACAAAAAGGCTTTTGAGTAAGGCCTGCGATATCAACCTTTTTAGGCCTCAAGAAGTGTTGAGCGCGAGCTTTGCAGTGCTCTAAATCGCGTCGACCTATGCGCTCAACATAATCAACGCCAGAGTCAAACTGAGTGTGGCTGCGTGCATTGGCCCCATGAGGAGAGATTTGATAAGACGATCTCGGTAGCCAGCCATGTTCAACAACAAGCGTTTTATCGCCATCATCGACAAAACGCTCCGACCAATTAATTGAAACAGGGGGTATTGATTCAAACAAGTCAGGATTGCTATGGACAGTTCGAGCAAGCATGCTGAAAAACATTGTCTTCGCACAGGCTCCGCCCTTCAAACCCAATATAGAGGTAGCACTCGACCAATTTGACCGCCTCCCAAAGCGTTTGAATATCACATTGTCATGAGCCTTAAACTCTTTTGGGATAGCCCCCCAATAAGTCTTTTTATATTTCTTCACTGTCAATATCCATTATTTAAGTGTTAATGCTTATTCCAATGAATAGCTTTTCTTTATCCCAAGAGCGCTGAATAAGTCATTCATTTGCTGACTAGCCACCTCACAGCTTAATGTTTCAACACGAATATCCGGCCTCAACCACTTGGCAGACAGCAAGGTTGTCGAGATATCGCCCAAAACAAGCACGTCATCTCCCAGCAGAGGCAAGATAAGCTCAAAGCCTATATTTTTATCGATACGGGTTGAACCTGGAAACATCTCATCGAGCAAGTCAAGGTTAGTACTCCTCGGGTGAGCCTTGACCCCAATGTCACGAGGGGAGAAAGTTTCTAACAATCGCTTATAGGCACTTGTTAGACTATCCGGCTGCCTCATATAACTAGCCTCATGAGGCAAAGTAATCAACACCTTAATCGCATCGAAACAGCTTAAATCGACCTTTCTATCATCAAGTAAACTTTTAGAAAGCTGTTTAAATTGATCAGATGAGAACAAATCTGTGTTGAGCGCTAAGCGCTTCTTTTCCTGCAACAGAGGGTGAGCATACTCAGGGAACGCCAAATAGGCTTTTGAAATCCAAGCAGAAGAGCCTATTGTCAGGGCGTTCTTCCACCAGGTTCCGTATACGAGTTTCTTAAGAAAAGGATCCAGAAAACGGTGAGCGAAGCTATTCATTGATTTGTGGCCAATATAGCTCACCGCACCATCATCCATGTAAATACCGGTCGCACGTCTACCCGATTGACTGGCAACATGCATCGCATACTGAAACTCTACTCGGCGATCATTTCCAGTATAAATTTGTTTACTCGAATCCGAAGCAAACAAAACATCAATCCGTTTCATGACCTCCCGACGATGCTGTATCTTTCCGAGACCTTTATCATTCGCTAAAGAAACGGTTTCTTGAAACAATCCCTTTACTTGCTCAATCGCTAGAGTGAAGGATTTGGCCAAATCCAGGTTTTTTGAAACAATTACAGCTATGTTTTCTTGTCCTTGATTTTCAATTGCTAAGTTAGAGGCAATAAAAAAGTGTAAAGGAGAGGATATGAAATAGTAGTTTTTCATCGCGTCGTCAGCACCGGCTATTCTTGCATGTGTCTGATCTTGCTACGCACTTTAGATATATTGGAATCCTGCGCATAACGCCCTTTCGTCACATGACGAATTTGAAAGACACCATCAATATCTAGAGGGGTTCCTTCCGACTTAATCAGCCATTTGAACGCTGTATCTTCATAAGTTTTACGCCAGGTTAGCGTTTCGGTCTGGAAGATTCTTATTTTTTCACAATAGCCAATCGCCCGAGCTACATCACCATGTACAATCTGAAAAGCGCCTTTTGCTTTATCACGAGTATGAGAGCTAAAGTTCGCGGTTTCAATATCAACTAATTGAGGCTCGGCATCTTTACGCAACATCGGGTCGTCATCTTTCAACATGTCAGTTGTTTTCTCGGAGCGCGGGTAATACAAAATATCTTTCTTACCTTGAAGTGCTTCAGCCAAAGAATCGAGGCAATTCTTATGGAAAATAATATCGCAGTCGGTAAACCACAACCAGTCAGCTTTAGTCGAACGAGCCGCCATGTTTCGACCAATTCCGCGGCGAAATAGTTTTCCCTTACTTAGCGGCTGAAAATTCCAAGTAACATTTGGCACCTCTAGCTTAGAAAAGTAATCTAAAACAGCTTTGGTACCTTTATCTTCCTCAGCATAAAACACGGTTGCGGTTAAACGTAACTTACTGGGTGGGTAGTTGACGTATGAACTTAACTGATAGCTCAAGGTATTAGAGTAGTTCCAGCAATGACTTACGATTTCCAGATCAAACTCACCTGAAACAGCTGACCGAGTTTCGGTTTCAGGAATGGGGTCGCGAAACCACGACACGGGTAACAAAGGCTTAACAAACCACCGAAATAGTTGGATCAAATATGAATCATAACGAAGTGGCGGATAAGTTTTGGTTTGTTGCATCAAGACGTTTCCCAGAGAAAGTATCGTAGCCAAGGATATTACCATAAGAGCAATAAAATGGTTCCTATTATTAAGACATACTCAATCCCATAAACGGTGAAGGAAGACAACACAAGCCCCAAACTTGTCCACATATTTTTTTGTATGTTAGTATCGCCGCCATTTATTGAAATACCTATCAGATCCAGGATTCATAATGCTTTATAGAAGTGAAGTTGACGGTTTACGAGCCATAGCAGTGCTACCAGTCATTCTTTTCCACGCTGGACTATTTGGTTTTAGCGGTGGCTATGCTGGCGTCGATATCTTTTTTGTTATCAGCGGTTATTTGATTACCCGTATCATTCTGGATGAGCTGAACGCAGGTACTTTTACGATCAGAAACTTCTATGAGCGTCGCGCACGTAGAATCTTACCCGCTTTATTTAGCATGCTGACTGTAACAACGCTTATTGCCGTTGTCGTGATGCCTTCAGAGCTTTTTAAATCTTATGCCAATAGCGGGCTAACGGTTATCAGCTTCATCTCTAACTTCCATTTTTATAGCGTTAGTGATTATTTTTCTACGGCAGCAGAGCAAAAACCACTGTTACATACCTGGAGCCTTGCAGTAGAAGAACAGTATTATGTACTCTTTCCTTTGTTAGCCTTATATGCCTTCCGTAAAGGTAAGTCACTCTCTGCAATCGTTATCGCTCTCACGCTCGCCTCTTTACTGTTATCGCAATATATGGCCTTCAAAGGAGACTCCGCAGCAAATTTCTATTTAATTTCCTCTCGTGCTTGGGAGCTATTGTTTGGCTCAATTATTTCCATATACAAATTTGATCAGATTTCATATACGAGACCCGTCAGGCAGATAGCGTCTTTGACTGGTCTCACAATGGTTATCGCTTCATTCTTTTGCTTTGATGCTGACACGCCATTTCCTAGCTTTTATACTTTGCTACCCGTTATAGGTGCCAGCCTAATCATTATATTTGCTGATCGCCAAACTCTAGCTGGCAAATTACTCTCTCTAAAGCCAATTGTAGCCGTAGGACTCATCTCCTATTCTCTCTATTTATGGCATCAGCCATTGTTCGCGTTCTTGCGGATGAAGAGCTCAGGCGAACCTTCTGAAGCACTATTCATCCTGGCAGTACTTTTAACCTTCGTACTGGCTTTTCTAAGTTACCGCTATGTCGAAACCCCGTTTAGAAGAAGCCCTAAGTTCAAAAACAAGGATATGATCCAGGTTGCTAAACGTTGGATAGGTATTGCTATATTAGGCTTTGGATTCATACTCGCAACTGACGGCATGCAATTTCGTTTTAGCACCGAATATGATGCAACGATTGAACATAACCCTAAGAGAAAACAGTGCCACACCAAAGGGAAAGACTACCTGCGCCCGGAAGAATCGTGTCATTACTTCAACGACAATGTCACCTGGGCTACTTTTGGAGATAGTCACACCGTAGAACTTGCTTATGCCTTAGCAAAGAAGCTCGAGCCTCATAAGCAAGGCAACCGTCACTTGTCGTTTAGTGGCTGCCAACCCGCGCTGAACTATAATGTCAAACGAGGTGGCTGCCATAATTGGACAAATGAAACACTAGCTTACTTAGAACAAGAACAAAGCATTAAGAATGTAATCGTAGGCTACCGATATACAGGTTTTTTATCTAAACCAGATATCAATAATTGGCTGAGAGAACCTTTCCGAAAAGAAACGCACGAAGAAGTTTGGGAAATGTACTGGCAAAGCCTAGATGAGATTATCAGTCGCTTATTAAAAGCAGGTAAAATGGTCTACGTAGTCTATCCGATACCAGAATTACCAGATCATATCGCGACGATACTGACCCCGAACTACCTCTTTGTTGATGATTATACCTATGACAAGGATAAAACCACGACAGTGGATGCATACATGAAGCGTCATGCGTTTATCCTTGAGAAACTAGATAGCTTGCCATTTGGTGATAACCTGAAAGCAATTAAGCCTCTCGAAGCAATATGCTCTGAAGAATACTGTCCGACAGTAAGGGATGGCCAAGCACTATATTTCGATGACGATCACTTAAGCTTAACAGGTGCCGGAATTGTACTGGATCATGCACAACTCAAAATTGACTAGCCAATAGGGATTATCCAAAATCCCACTTGGCATGTTTGGCTGAAAACTCAACCATATGATCAATAAACGCACGCAGTTTGGTGGTAAACTGCTTATTGCTTGGGAACAAGATGCTTAAAGGTAAGTCAAAGTTATACTCTGGGAGCACTTCAACCAGCTCACCCTTTTCCAGCGCATTGGCGATATGAACACGAGGTAAACGGGTGATTCCCAAACCATCGACGGCAGCCTGACGAGACATAAACATATCATTGGTGGCAAGACGTGTTTCCACCAAATCAACCAGTATATCCGGCTCAGGGTTAAGCCATTCAGGGATTTCCAGCTGAACTAATTTATGGCCACCTAAGTCATCAATACTGTCAGGGTAACCGTACTTCTTAATGTAGGCAGGACTACAACAGTAAACAACGACAGCCGAGCCCAAACCACGCCTGACAAGACTGGAATCATCCAAATGACCAGCAATGATCGCACAATCGATCTTCTCTTCAATCAGGTCTACTTTACGCTGATTAACCAGGTTCTGAAGCTTAACCTCGGGGTACTTCTCCATAAAGCTCGCCATCAGTTCAGACATAAATGGGTCTTCATAGGCGTAAGGCGAAGTCACTCTTAATATTCCTGAAGGCTTGGCTTGTAAGTTCTGAACAGCTAACTCTGCTGTTTCAGCCTCCTGAAGCATGCGACTGCAGTGTTCATAATACACTGCGCCGATATCAGTCAGCTTTTGCTGCCGGGTGGTACGATACAGTAACTGTACATTTAAGCGTGTTTCCAGATCAGAAATTCTTCGACTAATAGTAGAAACAGGAATACCACTTTTCTTCGCAGCACTGGAGAAGTTGCCACTATCGACAACCGCTACAAACACAGCCATTTCATCAAGAGAGTAATTCATAGCCTAAGCAACCTTCTCAAATATGGTAAAGTTATTCTATTTTTTTTGTTATTGCCCTTCAATCTGAGCAGATATAGACTAACTCAAAACTTGCTTAGCGGGTAGCACTAAATACAGGCCTTTTGGTACTACCCCTCTTTTCTCTCTTTTCGTTTTACTCAGTTGAGTGACCCGTTTAACTTTCTGATATAATCGACTTGCATTAAACAGGTAGCATAAATAACATCTACTTACTTAACCAATCGATTAAAGGCAAACATAGGTTCCCTTCTTAGAAGTACCTTATTACTAGGCCTTACCTTGTTAAACACTTTAGAATACTTTCCCGGGCTGGTAACACGTAATGACAAGCCATATATTTCTGATTGACACTGAACTTCAATGCTTTGCGTCACTAAAAATTATTGAAACAGAAAAAATCCATCGCCCCATATTCTTTAGTTTTAACAAGAAAGCTTCCCACTACCTCAAGCAACGTAAAAGTAAAGTAATTCCTCTGGAAACTAAATCAAGAGGTATCTTCCGAAGAGCCCGTGCTCTTCATAAAAACATTAGTAAAATCAAAAAGCACTTAAACGATAAGAATATTTTTTACATTAACCGGCTCGATCTAATTTATACGAACGTCATCATTGGAACGCTCAATAAAAGTCATAACATAGAAGTTCGAATCGTGCCTGAAGGTACGATAAACTATTCACCTGAAGACGCATCCGTAAAGTGGGAATATAGAGCGAAGAAAAAATGGCCATCGCGCATAAGCTATGGAGTCACTGGACTACGCATATATCCTATAGAAGGGGAACGAATAGGCACAGATACTCCCATCGTAAGCACTGCCTATAGTTTTTCTGGGCTAGAAAGCCCTTACCCTAAGTCGAAAGTGAAATACATTTCCTTGCCTGACAAAACTTCTGAATCGGATCGAATAGGGGCTAGAAAAGCATTGGTTGTAGGTCAGTGCCTTCTAAAAAATAGTAAAACGCCAAAGGAAGTTGAACACCGTATTTCGAATGAAATAGAGAATAAGTTAAGCTCATTGGGCGTGACTGAAATACATTATATTGCCCACCCAAGGGACGAATACGACTGCCTATTCAAGGAAAACTATAAAAAAATTGAACACGATTACGTTTGTTTAGAACAGTATTTGGAACAAAATGAGTATGACGTTCTGATATCATGCTGCAGCACAGTTTTACTCACTGCAAAACTGATTTTTGGTGATCGAATAGACTCTATATCTGTTGGCGCCAATATCTATCCACAGGCCCTTGATAGTATTAGTACTATATTCAGAGTAGCGAACGTTGATACGATTGATCTTGATTCAGTCGGATAAATCAAGCTGTGCAAAACGTTCACTTAATAACGACACACCAGACCCTTTTAGAACATCCATGACCCTCCGACACAAAGAACATTATCTAAATCCAAGTAATCTTTCGCAGTGGACTCATTCACCCCACCTGTCGGCATGAAGTACATATTACGATAAGGCCCCGAAATTGCCTGAATATATTCAACACCGCCTAAGAGCTTTGCTGGAAATAACTTTACCAAACAGAGACCCAAGGCAATAGCTCTCTCAATCTCCGTGGGTGTTGCGACCCCAGGAATAAAGTCAAAGTTTCGCTCTTTAGATTTCGAAATTATTAGTTCATTCAACCCTGGAGAAACCCCAAAATCGGCTCCCGCACAAATCGACTCATCTAGCTGCTCAACATTCAATATAGTACCTGCCCCGACCTTCAAACTTGGAAAGTCGCGCTTTATGCTACGAATAGCATCGAGAGCTACGTCTGTGCGTAAAGTTACTTCAAAGACATCAAACCCATCAGCAACTAATGCCCGAATTTTATTTTGCAAACCTTCAAGATTCTTAACAACGAGCACACAGACGACTTTATTTTTTAGATATTCCATCTTTATCCACCAATTATCTCCATTGCAGCATTAAGAACCTCGTTTTTATTATCCTCATAAACCTCAGGAAAAACATAACCCCACTTAGCTTGGATGGTAGATAGCTTTTCAACCCAATTACACTTTTCGAGATGAGAATATGAGTCATCAATAAAAAGAGCCCTCTTGATATTCATTCGTTTTATATAGTCATCCATGAACAAAGACTTGCAGCCAAATTGGTCATATGACCTCGAATCAAAAATTTCGACATCACGCAACACACCGTACTTTTCAAGAAGCGCACTGACAGTTTCTGCATCCTTCGTCGTTACAACAACAACATTCGAATTGTTATTTATTAAGTCTATGAAGCCATTAGCACCTTCATAAAAGTGATTTAAATCAAGCCATTCATCCCAGAAATGATTTCTAACAACTTGTCGCGTAGCAAAAAATCTATCCTGGAAAACCCTAGCTTCGTCTCCTGCTTCATTTGGCAACATATCTAGAAATTGGACGTCCTTCTCTTCGTCCAAACACTTTAATAGATAATAGTAATTCCACGCGGGACCAATATGACAACGCTGTTCGAGAAA
>NZ_LWGE01001044.1:0-3221 GCF_001635315.1 Oleiphilus sp. HI0123 | reverse complement strand
TAATTGGCTAATTGCACCAACTAACTGAGCAGGCGCGTATTGACCTACAGGTATACTTTGCGAGTTTGCATCGATTTCTTCCCCAGCAGAAGCTAAGCCTAATTGCCCCCCACTAGTAGAGGAGGTGTGCAGACGTGACAAAGTATCTAATGTGCTGTTTTCTTGAGCTTTATATTGGTGGCGATTTTCAAGGATAGACGCGGCTGAAGAGCCCCCTCCAATAACTGGTGCATCACTCAGCCCTTCAACATTGTGATTTACTGTCTCTTCGGCTGAACTGGCTTCTTGTGCGGCATCTGCTTCACTTTCTGTCTTTGTTAACGGCTCTTGAGTTTGCTTAGGCTTGTAATTAACTTGGACTTTTTTGACAGTGCCGATTATCTCAAGATATGACTCTCTTAAGTCTTCAAGAAAGCTACGAGACAGCGCTTTATAGATGACAATCTGGGGAGCCGCCGGGATTTCTAGTTGCTCGATAGCTGTTTTTAAGGTGCTGAAAATTGCATGGGGTGCCAGAGGACAATCTTCCTTTCCAATTGTTTCTCCAAACAGGTACGAAACAATTAAACAAACCTCATGAAGCTCGTAACCAAGTTCAGCTTCTAGGTACTTGATACCCATATTGGCACTAAGCCAATCTTCAAAGTCATCTTTGGAGACAAGACTAAGTGAGTCAAGGTCAAGCTTATCGCCACCATGCGGCTTTTGTGTATCAGTTTTCACTTGCTCTAGTTCATCACTGAGCACCTCTTCATTTGATAAACTCTGCTCAACCTCCTTCAGAGCGCCAATAGCATTGTTTGCAACCTGTGCAGCAAACCATTCACTATTTGCTTCTAGAAGATTAATGGCTAAAGAAAAATCCGCTCGCAGCCAATCCTCAGCATCATCTAGTTTCTTATATAACTGAGCTGAGGTAGCGTGAATCGCTTTTCCAATGCCGTCATTAAACGACACGGCAACCTGCTGGGCTAACGCCTGCAGCAACTGGGTCTTAAGCTTGATGGATACGGAAAATTCTGCCATGAAAGCCGATATTAATAGGAACTTTAGTTAACTAGTGTCTATTAAGGCTAATCTAAACACCTGATTTAACAAGTTAAGTATTCAATATGTTACAAAAAACCAAGAAAAGGAAAAAAACTGTAAAATGTCGGGGAATCCCTACCTATCCTTTGATATCATTACACGATAGGTCGGGACTCCCCTGCTTTCATTCAGGAAAACTTATGAACCAGCTGTTTGTTAACAACCTCAGTGTTATCGATTTCTCTTACTATGACTTTCAACGCGGGATACTCGGTGAAAGCTGGATCGTGGACATAGTGCTTAGTGGTGAGCTGGATGATCAGGGAATGGTCTTTGACTTCGGTCATGTAAAAAAGCAGATTAAGCAAATAATCGATGAAGAACTCGATCACCGCTTTGTGATATCAGCACAAGCCAAAAACCTTGAAGTAAAACAAGATAAAGGTGTGTGTGAGCTAAATTGGAAAAACGTCATGGGGTCTTATCAACACATATCCCCGGAATCAGCGGTGCTAGTACTTGATGTAAAAACCATCAATACTAAAACCGTTGCAGCTTATCTCGAAACAATAATTCTTAATGCCCTTCCTGACAATGTCAGTAAGGTCGAACTTTCTCTTAGTGAGGAGCACATTGACGGTGCTTATTACCACTATAGCCACGGCCTCAAAAAACATGACGGCAACTGCCAGAGAATCGTTCACGGTCACCGTTCAAAAATTGAGATATTTGAAAACCACCAACGAAATTTCGACTTAGAAGACTATTGGGCGGCTTGCTTCCGAAATATTTATATAGGTACGCAAGAAGATATTGTCGAGGAGTTTGATATTGACGGTAAAGCGCACGTAACGTTTGCCTATAGAGCACAACAAGGTAAGTTTAGTGTTACGCTCCCTGCCAAACGTGTCTACTTAATTGATAGCGACTCAACTGTTGAGTTAATTGCTCAACATGTCGCCCTACGCTGTAAAGAAATGAAGCCCGCCAACCATTATCGCGTCAATGCCTACGAAGGCGTCGGAAAAGGCTCTATTGCTGTTTCCAAATAAAGACACGCCCCTTACATAATTCGTCGGAAAGTTAGATTAATTCGCTCTGCAACCTCGCGTCGAGTTTTTGGCGCCTGGTGTAACCAATTCTTTTGCACGCCGGATTTCATTAGCAATAAAGAACCGTGCTCAAGCTCCAGCTGATATTTTTCTCCCTCTTTCCTTTTGTGTTTTAGCTGGAAGTAGCGACTTTGACCAAAGCTAAGTGAAGCGATAATCGGGTCAGGGCCTAAGCTTGATTCGTCATCACTATGCCAGGATACGCTGTCTTGACCATTACGGTAGCGGTTGACCAAGACACCATTGAATATTTCACCCGTACGCTGCTCTACCAAGATCTTTATATTTTGCAATAAGGGCGTCCAGTTTTTCGGCTTTGCAGCGATCCCAGAATAGCTGTAAGAGATGTTAGGATCACCATACCATGCACTGAGCCGCGGTATTGGGCGCTCGACACCATACATTTGAATATACTCTTGCTGCCATTCGATATCGCAAAGCAAAGACTTAAATAAGCTGTCAGCTTCACTGCGAGAATAAAAGTGACGGTAATAACTTAAGGCCCCACCATCTAAGCCAATATCAATTGCTTCGGGGTAAGCGTGAGCACTAGTTTCAAATAGATCTTCTGTCATCGATATATTATGAAGCTAAGACACAAAAAAAGGGAAGCTCTATGCTTCCCTTTTATAGATAAACCAACTCAGGCCAAATCAGTTTATTATATTGTCGCGTTGACTGCGCTTCTATTTATACTCCGTAACTACAGCTAGCAGCTTAGGCTACGTCTTGCGCTGATTTCATTTTTGCTTTCATTTCCTCACGAAACACTTCGATTGGGTCATCATGCAACCGGTGTGGATCCATATCGTGCTTCATTGTCCACATCATATAATCTAATAACTCTTGCTGTGCTTTTTCTTGTGCTTTACGTGCGCTACGGATATTTACAACATTTGATGTTTCAGTCTTTTCCACCATTTGTACTTCGTTGTTAGTTGCGAACATATTTATCACCCGTCAATTTAATCTGCTAATTAATCAATTTTTTGTATTTGTACTTCTCTTTGAAGTACATTTTTATTTAGTTGATTCACATTAAGCGATTAGCATGCCAACTTCATAAATAACTTTGATTAC
>NZ_LWGE01001043.1:0-6745 GCF_001635315.1 Oleiphilus sp. HI0123 | reverse complement strand
GGTGCTCTGATTTTGGTCTCAGGGCTTGTCGCACCGCTAGCTTATGAGCATGGAATTAACCCTATACATTTTTGGATGACCTGCCTGGTAGCGTTTGAGTTGGGTTACCTGAGCCCACCGGTCTCTTTGAACCATTTGTTAACACGGCAAGTGGTTGGTAGTCAGGAGGTTGATTTGGCACTAAGTGAAGGCGATAGTTTTTACTATCGCCATGAGCGTATCTTGTTACCGCTAATGGTGATGTCGACCACCTTATTATTAGTCGCCTTTACGCCGTTTATGTTTTACTAAACAGGCTATTTATTGCTTAACTTCAGCGTTAACAATTAGCTCACCTGATTTGGCAAACTGTAAGTGCAGCTGGAAAGTATCACCTTCCTTCAAGCTTGCCTTTAAGCCCATTAGCATCAGATGGTAACCACCTGGTGCAAGCTTTAAAGGCTGTCCCTTCAACAGCGCAATCTCTTCAACATGATCCATAGACATCACCCCATTAGACATTGAGGAAAGGTGTAACTCAACCATGGATGCCTGAGGGCTTGAAGCTGAAACCAGCGTATCGTCGATGGAACTGGTTAGGGTCATATACGCTGCAGTGGTTTTAACCATCGGCGGCAATAAGCGCACCCACTCACCTTCAACGCTTATTTCTGCACGGGCATGACCGGCAATCAATAATACCGCCATCACCGCAATTTTAAAAAAGTTCATCATCAACTCCTATTACCTTAGCTCGCTTGCAAAGACCTGCACATTACAACCAGAAACAAGACTAAAACCAGCATGGTTAGATAAACTGACTCAAAGCCTTCGGGTATGGATAAACCACTACCGCTCCGTTCTAGAATGCCGCCAATCGTAAAAGAGCAAGCCATTAGCATCAGTAGCGCGCCAATTTGCACCGAAGAATTGCCAATAGCATTGTTAAACGCCGATACGATATTGGGGCTAACATTCAAGGTCTTATTTTGCTGCTCAAAGTCCCGGCTGAACTTACGTTCATAAATAATAAAGGCGAACATAATAACGGGGAGGATAATCGGGGCTGAAAATTCATCAAGATAGGCATTCAACAATACGGCGTAAATCAACATGCTGAGCGCAATAATGATGATATAAGGAAGCAGTGCTCGAAACTTTGTAATAGAAGGCTGAAATGCTTCGCTAAAAGGTGCGATGCTTAAAGGCCCACGTCGAGTCAGCATGGCAAACATAAAAAACACTGCAAGCGTTAGCATGAAAACCCGGCTTCCCCAATAAAACAAATCATCACTCAAGACTTCTTTGTTGAGAATGGCAATACCGATTACCAACAGGCAGGGCCTTAATACAACGCCTGAGCTTCCGGTCATTGCGGTGACCGCCAGTGCAAGCTGACGCCGAGTACCAACACGCCTCAACTCCTGATAAACCACAGCACCCATGGCAATAATGATAATACCTGAGGCCCCTGTATAAGCAGTTGGTACAGCCATTAATGCGATGGCGATGCAGGCCAGTATTTCAGGGGGAAAGTTCCAGGGTTTAAAGACATCAAAAAGCTTCGCGCCAAGCAAGGTCTCTTTAAGCAGCATTCCGACCCATATATAGAGAGCGATCGTCAGATGTAGATTAGTCAGTTGGAATATCTGAGTAAAGTACATGCTGATGCCAGGAGCATGCTCTTCGTTGACAAAAAAATGATACGCAGCTGCCAGAAGCATCCAGGTTTGAATGGGAACTGTAAGCACCATTCTAAAGGGAGAAGTGTTTTGTTTACTTAGGTGCCGGGTTTTAAAAAGCTTGATGAAACTCACTAGACTTAGCACGGCGCTACCGACAATAAGCGTAGCAAGGAGTTCGGGTGAACTAAGGCTTGCTCCAGCGTCTTCTGCGTCCTTATAAAATCGATAGCTGGAATAAAACAAGCTCAGTGCCGCGAGTGTTTGCGCAGCATAAGAAAAGTAGTGTTCATGCTTGTTTCGAATGCCTCTGAAGGCAATATGCTCATTGCGCCAGGTTGCGTAGGTGGCACATAGGAGTAGCAGGATGATCAGCATGGATTTTTGCTGGTTAATTGAAAATAAGCTGATTTGAGCGAAGGAAGCTTCGATGCTCGCGAAGGCTCTAACCCAAATGTCTGTTTGCGCCAGGTAGGTTTGTGCCGCTTGGTGTTTACTTTGGCAGACCTTAACTTGCTTTAGTAGAGAGCTACGTGCAGCATCGCGGTTAAACTCGTCAGCGAGCAGCTCAAAGTCCTGGTTCTCGGCATTGAATTCGCGCTCAAGTTCATCCAGTTGCAGCTCTATATCAGGCTTTGGGTTGCATTCAGGCTTAGGCTCTTCTCCACGTAGAATGAAGTAGTCATCCCACAGATAAATTCCTAGTTTGAGCATTTGTGCATTAATGTTTTCGCTGGTACCTGCTGTTACCGTGCCGAGTAAAAGTATCAGAACAGTCAGCGATAGACAGCGCTTGAGCCAGCGGCTTGCTACGTCCATAAGAATCGTTTTTGTTATTTTACGATTATGAAACTGGGGTGGCAGCTAATGCATTTCCGAACGGAGACCGTCACCCCAAATGAAATTATTCCTTATCTTTAGAAGTACACTCAGCCAAGTTGGGGTCGACTTTACAGCGAACTTTTCTGAACAAGGTTAACGCTTTTGCGTTGTATACATTTCTGTCCCGCAAGGCTAAACGGCTTTCACGAAATAGTTCATTCCACTCATCCTTAGCTTGATCTGAAATATTGATCCAATATTTCTCGGGGATAGTTTGCTCGCTCTGCTCAATTGATTTGATATCACTAAGGTATTTATTTGCCAGTAATGTGCGAGTCTTCTGGGCAAAGCCATCAGGAATCTTTTTCCAGCGAACGATTAGCTGCATAGTCACCTGGAGACTGGGCCAGTTAATGATGCCACCATTTGGTTCAAGGCCTTTATACATTTCCATAGGCTCATAAGCCAGACCAGGCGCACCCGTAATATCTACAGCATGGTTATTAAACTTCTGCAAAGCATTCATAATACTTGAGGACACGGGGGTTAAGCCGATCTTCTCAGCCAGGTAGCCTGTTTCAGGTGCATTGTCGAGCACTGTTACTTTCTTGCCAGCCAAATCTGAAGGTACGCTAATATCTCTGTCTTTTACGAATAGAAAAATGGCACCGATTGGCGATATGCCGATAACTTCGTATTCGCCCTTGCGCATAAGCTTTCCAGCTTTTGGGCTACTCAAGGTTTTAATGATCATACCTAAGTGTTTGTATGTGGGGATCGCGCCGACAGCATTGATAGAACCAGTAAAGTCATTATATTCTCGTGCGCGAATACCTGGCAGGTTCAACATATCACAAACACCGTTCTTGAACTCTTCAGAGGCAACACGGTCATCTGTATAAACTTTGAAAGAAAGGTCTACGCCCCAGCGTGTTGCATCGATTTTGAATTCCTTCATACGCTTGTGTACCGGGCCGTCATGACCCACGAAGTCAAATACACACATAGTAAGTGGAGATAGCTGGCTAGCGAAAGAGCTGTTAGAAATTGCTAAAAGGCTGAGTACTATCAAAGTCATCGGCAGACGGCGCTTGCTTGAGGAGATCATATTATTCACTGCTTTCTCTTATCTATCTGGAGTGTGTCAGGTAGAGCAGCCTAAGAAAATGATTAATAGTTCCCTTGGAACAAGGACCTGCAGGTTATACAGGGCCCTATATAATTTAGGCGTGCATCTTTAGAGATAAGAATCCTAACCGAAATAGGCCCTCTACGGAAAGGTAGGAAGTCTCAAAAGTATTATTTCGTGACTATTGGTCGATTTTGATAATCACTGAAATCGGGTGTTTCGCGCTGATAATTATTCATTAGTGGAGAATGGACGATAAAGTCAGCGGTGCTCTTGTTACACGCGACGGGAATATTCCAAAGCGTTGCCAGTCGGAGTAGCGCTTTAATATCCGGGTCATGAGACATGGGTTCGAGTGGATCCCAAAAAAAGATCAGCAAATCAATTTTGCCGTCAGCAATTAGTGCGCCTATTTGCTGGTCACCACCTAAAGGGCCGCTTTGAACACGGTTCACGCTTAGGCCTGTTTTTTCTTCGATGAGCTTACCGCTTGTTCCTGTCGTAGTGAACTGGCAGCTACTTAAAGCTTCGATATGCTGGTTTAGCCAAGCAACAAGGTCGCTTTTACGATTATCGTGAGCGATTAAAGCGATATTTTCAATTGGATTCATTCTGTGTCCCGAGTTGTCTCACTCATTATTATCATTCTTGGAAAGTGATAGAGAGGCCCTGGAAGCCAACGTAGGTTTTCAGGGCCGTCTTAAAATATAAGTCTAGCTAAGATTTTGCTTTGTATATAAATTACTTAAAAGCTATTGCAAATTTGTGACATTATTTGGCTGTATTGGCCCAGGATGGTGAATGCTTAGGCAAAAAAAAGCCCCGGAAAACCGAGGCATAACAAGTTACCACACTTGATTAAAACGAGCGATCAAGACTAATACTTGACGCTATAGGTTCAATATAACGTACTTGATAGCAATACCAGTTGACTCAGGTCAAGTAAGCCGGAAACCGGGTAGAGATAGCTTCGTGCTATGTAATAAGATGCTGTTGTGCCGCTGAAGTCTCATGACAAATATTGTCCCTTGAGCTAAGCTATGTGCATTACGCTGATAATACGATGGATTGTCGGATTAAGGTAAAACCTTGGTAAAAATAGAGAGAGAAATAATGATGAGAAAGCTAGTTACATCGGTTTTGGTAGCGGGTTCACTTGCAGTAAGTGGAAGTGTTGTAGCAGGTGATGCTGCTGCGGGTAAAGCTAAATCAGCAGTATGTGCAGCCTGTCATGGTGCTGCCGGTATTGCAGCTATTCCAACTTACCCTAATTTGGCAGGACAAAACGAAGCTTATTTGGTGAGCTCACTGAAAGCTTATAAAACCAAGCAGCGTAACGGTGGTATGGCGGCAATCATGCAGGGCCAGGCAGCTGCATTGAGTGACGCTGATATTGATAATTTAGCGGCTTACTACGCTTCTTTAAAATAGTCTTGTTTGTTCCTCAGGCCATTTAGTTAACTTGTAGGTAGCTGGGAAACCATACTCATCGGGTAGGGTAGTTCCTAAGGTGCCTACAAGTTCTTTCCCCTCCTTCATAGCTAGCATTTTTCTGCTTTATATTCATAGATTGTTCTCATCTACTCCTCTGTGTGCATTTTTGCTTAGTGATTGAACAAAATCAGGTTAGAATAAGTCTCGTTTTTAGAATGCCTTAAACCTGATTTGTTGTGAGATTTATATGAAATTTGTCGTCAAACTGTTTCCAGAAATTACCATTAAGAGCAAGCCAGTCAGGCAGCGCTTGGTAAAACAGCTTCGGCAAAATATCAGTGCTGTGTTAAAGAAAGAGTTTGAAGACGTCAAGGTTCAGGGTTTTTGGGATAAGATCGAAGTTAACCTGAATGACGATTCTCAAGAAAAAGCTGAGAACCTAGCGGCTACCCTTCAGCGTATTCCGGGTATTGCAAATATTCTTCGAGTGCAGCGCTATCAGATTGATAATATCGATGACAACTTTGACGAAATTGTAGAGCATACTCATCGTGCTCTGGGCGAGGAGCTTAAAGGCAAGCGCTTTGTTGTGCGTATTAAGCGTGCCGGTCAGCACTCTTTTACCTCCCATGAGTTAGAACGTTATGTAGGGGGCGGTTTACTGCGAGCAGGAGAGACTGCGGGTGTAGATCTACATAATCCTGAAGTGACGGTCATGCTGGAAGTCCGGGACTCGGATCTTTATATAATCGAACAACGCTATGAAGGCCTGGGCGGTTATCCGATAGGTGCACAGGACGACGTGTTGTCACTCATGTCTGGTGGTTTTGATTCGACAGTTGCCAGCTACTTAACCATGAAAAGAGGCTTGAAGACGCATTTCTGCTTTTTCAATCTGGGCGGAGCCGCGCATGAGATTGGTGTTAAACAGGTCGCTTTATATTTATGGGAGAAATACGGCGTTTCACATCGCGTGAAATTTGTTGCTGTGCCTTTTGAAGAGGTGGTTGCTGAGATACTAAAGAATGTACATCACTCGCAAATGGGCGTTATCCTCAAACGTATGATGTTGCGGGCAGCAGAAAAGGTTGCGGATCAGATGGGCATCGAGGCCCTGGTTATGGGGGATAGCGTTGCGCAGGTATCCAGTCAGACCTTGGCAAACATGAGTGTGATTAATAAAGTCACCGATACCTTGGTATTACGCCCGCTTATTACCATGGATAAACAAGATATTATCTCTTTGTCAGCAAAAATCGGTACAGAAGAATTTGCCAAGAATATGCCGGAATATTGTGGTGTGATCTCCGATCGCCCAACAACTCGTGCCAAGATGGAACGAATTCTGGAAGAAGAAGATAACTTTGACTTTGAAGTACTCGAGCGCGCAGTAGAACAGCGGGTGAGCACTAAAATCGATGAAGTGATGTCAAGAATCCAAACCATCGCTGAAGTTGATTTGGTGAATGTGCCTGAGGTTGATGATGTGATTATCGATATCCGCCACCCGGACGAAGTTGAAAAAAGTCCGCTTGTTTTGACGAATAATGAAATCAAGAACATTGCGTTTTATGAACTGATGTCCAAATTGGATCAACTTGAAGCTGATCAGCAGTATCTGCTTTACTGTGAAAAAGGTACGATGAGTCAGCTGCATGCCAGTCACTTAAAAGGCATGGGCTACGAAAAAATAGGGGTG
>NZ_LWGE01001042.1:0-5429 GCF_001635315.1 Oleiphilus sp. HI0123 | reverse complement strand
AGTAACATCTGAACGTTGAAAGTTTGAAAGAATGTCCAGGCCAGAAACCGCATCATCCGATTCTAGCTCGGTTGGCGGAGTGATGATGGCGTTCGGACTTTCATGGTCAGCTGCTATGGTTGTTGGGTAGAAGGTAGTGCACGGCTTCATTTTTGTTATTAACGCATTATCCCTTGCGTAGAAGCCTATTTAAGCATGCTGTAGGACTAATATCTATAGCCTATAATTTAAATTTACTAGGCTATTTAGGTGTGATTCGAATTCGTCGGCTCTGGCTAAGTATAATCGAACGACCCTTAATCGGAATCAAAAAATAGTCACCTGACTTCTTTCTGATTCCGGTTTTTGAACCTACACTGATTAACAGCGTCTAAGGACTTCTATAGCGACTGGAGAGTGTTAGTGAGCCGTGTTAACCCACTTGTTTTTGCAATGATTAGTTTACTTGTTTTCTGTTCGACACCCTTAGCTGCTTTTGAGGTTTTAGTGCTTGATCAGAACGGTAAACCGGTTAAAGACGCTTATGTAGCGATACCCGAAGGAAATATTGAGCAAGCAGAGGAAACGCCGGCCATTATGGATCAGCTTGATATTGCCTTTGTACCTCATGTATTGGCGATAGACCAAGGGCAAGCGGTTGTCTTTCCCAATAGTGATAATATCCGTCACCATGTCTATTCCTTTTCCCAACCCAAAAAGTTTGAAATTAAATTATATCAAGGAGTTCCCGAACAGCCGATTACCTTTAATCAGCCGGGTTTAGTGGCACTAGGTTGCAATATTCATGACTCAATGTTGGGCTATATCTATGTGTCACCATGGCCTAATTATGGTGTGAGCGATGAAAGCGGCAAACTTACCTTTTCTCAGACAGCTGAAGAACTGCTCATTTGGCATCCTCGCTTAGAGGGGAAAGCCGGTTTAGTTAGAAAAGCTATCGATAGTAAGCATGAAACAGTCACGATTACCTTGAAGCTCAAAAAGGAAAAGACGCGACGTCAGTTCAGAGCGTATAGAAGGGATCGCGATGGTTATTGACTTGAGCTTGCGAAAAAAAATCCTACTATCCTTTTTAAGTTTAATTATTGTCTCGTCGATTATGACGATTTCGGCAGTGTTATTAGCGACTAACAATAGTGTCGCTGAGCAGGCGAGAGAGAAGCTCGTCGTAGGTCAAAAGGTTTTTGAACAGTTACTGGCGCTGCGAGGTAACCAGTTGTTCGAGTCTGCTGAGGTACTGACCTCAGACTTTGGTTTTAAAGCCGCTGTGCTGGATCAGGACCGTTCAACTATTGGCTCAGTGCTCGACAATCATGGGGCTAGAATAGGCGCTGACTTGATGATGATCGCCTCACTCGAAGGTGACTTGATTGCCAGCACAGGTAAAAGCCAGAACTTCCCCTTTAAGCACTTGTTGTCAGAAGCAGAGGAAAATGGCGGTCTGATGCAAACCGTTGTATTAGATGGCTTACCCTACCAAATTCTGATGTTGCCGGTACTTGCGCCGGTTACGTCTGCCTGGACAGCCGTAGGTTTCCAAATTGACGATAAGCTTGCTCGGCAGTTAAAAGAGCTGACAACGCTGGAGGTGAGCTTTTCGGGTTGGGATAGCAATGAGCGCCGCTTTGAGTTGTCGACTCTGGATGAGCAGACTAACGCAGCAATGAGGGTCTATGAAACTCAGGGTGACTGGTTGCACATGACATACCAGGGAGAGTCTTTTTTAGCGCTGGTGACTTCATTGGTGAAGGCTGATAATTATCAAGTGAATGCGGTATTGAGTACCTCCTTGTCTTTGGCTATTGCCAAATTTTCACCACTAAAAATCCATATACTCATTATTGCATCCGTTGCATTGCTACTATCGGCTTTTATTGCCTTTATTATTGCCCGAAATATTACACGACCGGTTAATACGCTGGTGAGTGCGGCAGAACGAATTAGCCAGGGTGATTATAAGGGAGAAATTGATTTTGATCTTTTTAAGAAGAACGAGATAGGTAAACTAGCTAACAGCTTAAGTCATATGCAGCGGGGCATCGCTGATCGAGAAGACAAAATTCTCTATCAAGTCTTTCACGACACTTTGACGAGTTTGGCTAATCGCGCTTCGATACAAGAGAAGATTGAAACCCTGCTTGAGCAAAGCGATGGTGATTCAGACATATTTGCACTGATGCAGGTGAATGTTCGTCACTTCAAACAAGTGAATACGACCTTTGGTTATCATATCGGCGACCAGCTTCTAATTAGTATTGCCAAGCGCCTTTCTTCGCTGATGGGTGAGGATGATAGTGCTGCAAGGCTGGGGGCGGATGAGTTCTTGTTATTGCTCAAGGCAGATACAGAACCAGAAGTATCTGCACGAGCGAATCGAATTTTAGAAGCGATTATTGAGCCCTATCAAATAAACGAGCTTAAGCTCCCCATTGCATTTACCTCGGGTGTGGTTTTATATCCACAGCATGGTCAACGAACTGATGAATTAATGAGGCGTGTGGACATAGCGCTCAATGAAGCGAATGAGCAGAAGCTTGCTTTGTTGCTTTATCAGCCAGGTAGTGATGAAAAGCATCTTAAGCAAACGCGCCTGGTCAACGATTTGAAAGAGGCGATCGATCAAGATTCCTTATGCATGTTCTATCAGCCAAAGCTGGAGCTTAAGCAAGGCAAAGTCACCCAGGTTGAGGCATTGATTCGTTGGATTCATCCCGAGTTGGGCTTTATCTCACCTGAAGAGTTCATTGGTCTTGCTGAACAGTCTGGCTTGATGCCACCGCTAACGCGTTGGGTGATTGCTAGTGTATTGCGTGAAGCCGCTGCTTGGAGAACTCAAGGGATAGACCTAAAAATGGCGGTCAATCTCTCGGCTTATGATCTGGCCAACGATGACCTACCCGATTATGTGGCGCAAGAGCTTGAGAAAAACGGCCTCTCTACTTCTTCGCTAATTCTTGAAGTCACCGAAAGTGCGATGATTGATAACCCGGTTCAAGCCCTAAAAGTGCTTAATCAATTAAGAGACCAAGGGATTATCTTGGCGATTGATGATTATGGCACAGGCTATTCATCTTTGAGCCAACTTAAAGATTTACCCGTAGACGAGCTAAAGATCGATATGGCCTTTGTTTTGAAACTGGATGAAAGTAAATATGACCAGGCTATTGTCCAGTCAACGATAGACATGGCTCATCAGCTCGGTTTAACTGTCGTTGCTGAAGGGGTTGAAAACAGAGCGTCTTGGGCCTTACTCGAAACATGGGGATGCGATAAGTTACAAGGTTACTATATCTCTCGCCCACAAAACTCGGCAGACTTTGTTACCTGGTTTAAAGGCTATGATGTAAACAGTGAGTACTAGCATTATTTTTTCGATGAACAAGGCTAAACAAAGCATTCAGAATAAAACACTCTTCAGTTATCTGTGCCGCCTTGCTTCTAGTCGCTTTGATCAGCAGCGCACTTGTGCATGCAAAGCAGAATAGCCCACACCGCTTTATCGGCAATGTGACGCTTGTTACCAACTATCAAGACAGCGGAAATACATGGCTCAATGGTGGGCTGGGACGTTTTGGACAGGGTGACCAGGATAGCTCGGTTTCAGGCCTATTTGAATCAAATATCGAGTATCGGTACCGGCCTTCTTCTGCCTTTCAATTGAGTACTCATATCCAAGCACAAGGTACGAGTAATGATAGCTCCGTTCGCTCTCTTGGGGTGATAGAGTGGAGCGCAAGGTATCGTCATGATATCGACTTCAATCAAGCGCTTAGTGTTAAGCTGGGCCAGTTTTTCTTACCGACCTCAATGGAAAATATAGATCGCTTCTGGGAATCCCCTTATACCATTAGCTACTCTTCGCTCAATAGCTGGATAGGTGAGGAGTTTCACCCTATCGGCTTAGACATGTCTTATCGTTATCATTTTGATAGTGGGCCAGAGTTATCGGCAGCTGCAACGATCTTTGGTGGTAATGATTCAATGGGCGCTTTGTTGGCCTATAGAGGTTGGACTTACGGGCGTCAGCGCACGGTATTGGGTGATGTATTGGCCTTGCCTGAGCTCAGCAACCTTCAAGACGGGCAGATTTTTGCGGGGCAGCGAGATGACGGTACTAAACCTTTTGGTCGAGATCTTGATGGTCGGCCAGGGTATGCGCTGAGGTCATCACTGGCTTTGGATGAGCTGAATATAAAGCTCACTTGGGTCGATAACCGGGGCGATACGACACTTCTACATGCAGAATATGCCTGGAAAACCCGCTTTGCTATGGCTGGCTTGGCTTGGCGTATTAGTGAGGGCTGGGAGTTCTTATCGGAAGCCTCTCAAGGCAGCTCTGAAATGGGAGCGGGTCCTGGCATTGATATAGATTTCTACAGCCTGTACGGCATGTTTTCCTACCGTCTGAATGACTATCGAATCAGCTATCGCTATGACCAGTTTGGTATTGATGACCAAGATCAGATGGACCAAGAAAATAACGAGTTTGGGCGTAGTCATACCTTAGCGTTAATGTGGCAGGAAGAAGACAGTGCGCTGCGCTTAGGGGCGGAAGTCTTGTTCCTTAAGGGTAAGCGATACCGCGTACTTGAGGGCCCGCAAGTCTATCGTGACAGCGATTCTATTAGTGTCAGTATGTTGGCTCAGTATACCTTCTAGAATATGCGAAGGCTCAGCAAGCCAATAAATGGAAGAGCCTTGCTTTCATTGTGAGTTAGGGGACTAAAATTACTTTACCAATATTCTTGCGTTGCTCGATATGCTCATGCGCTTTGGCTGCATCCTTGAAGGAAAACGTGCTATCGACATGAGGCTTGATCCAGCCTTCAGCATAGCCTTTTAGTATCTCTTTCATCCAGATATCAATCTTCTTATGTTCATGCCATAAATGCCCCATATTGACACCATATACGCCTTTGTTCTGATCCATTAAACCAAAAGGGTGATAAAAAGGTGTTTGCACAATCATCTTAAGCATATTCAACTTGCCTTTGATTCCCGAGTCGGACACAGAGGAAATACCAAACATGCCTAGTCGGCCGGTGTTAGCTAAGGCACTGTAACTTTTTTTCAGGTTATCGCCGCCAATAGGGTCTGTGATCAAGTCGACACCGCGGCTATTGGTGAGGGCGAGAAGTTCTTTCTTCCAATCCTGGGTACGGTAATCTATTGCGTGATCCAAGCCCTTTTCTTTTAAGAACTTGTGCTTCCTTGAGCTAGCAGTACCATAAATTGTAGCGCCAATATGCTTGGCGATTTCCAGTGCAGCAAGACCGACACCACCTCCCACATTGTGAATGAGAACGCTCTCATGAGCTTGTAAGCCTCCCATCGCGACGAGTAATTGGTAGGCGGTAAGGTAGTTTACGGGGATTGCTGCTGCGGCTTCGAAGGAGAGCGTTTCTGGTTTATCAAATACTTGTTGTAGG
>NZ_LWGE01001041.1:0-2861 GCF_001635315.1 Oleiphilus sp. HI0123 | reverse complement strand
TGTCACCAACCTGAACAGACATGGTTGGCTTCATACCAACATAGTCAAATCCAACTATAGCAACCTTGCTAATGGAATTTCCTTGGGTGATGCTTTGTTCGGGAGAACCGGATATTGGAAGATCGAGGCCTTTTTTAATATTGACCATTAATCCTGCCTTCTCATCAGAATTTGTGAATTTTCCGCCACGTTAGAATTTGTTCTGTTGAGTGCCATACAGTTAAAGCATTACCACTCGATTGCGGCGAACCTAAAATCGTGGACAATTATAGTGAGCCATTTAACATATTGCTACACTACGCACCAAAATTTACTTATATTCTACCCATTTAAAGTGCCAACCTGCTTAAAAAATCAACCCTAGCGTTTTAGCGTACAAATATAGGAGCACTAGATACTACCAACTAGGTAGACAAGATAAGTAAAGTAGTAAAAGTCAGCTTATACAAGAAAGAAAATAAAGGCGCCAACTGAACAGTTAGCGCCTGAAGGAAATATTAGACTCTAGCTCTTAGGGAAGACAGGATATTCTATGCCAGCCATTTGGTTGGCAATACGCACAACCTGCGCACTATAACCAAACTCGTTATCGTACCAAACATAAAGAACCAAACGCTTACCGCTTACGATAGTTGCATTCGAATCTACAATACCAGCACGACGTGAACCAACAAAGTCAGTTGAAACAACTTCATCTGAAGTCAGATAATCAATCTGCTTAGCCAAATCAGAATGCAGGGAAATATTACGCAAATAAGCATTCACATCTTCAACAGATGTAGCTTTTTCGATATTCAGATTTAGAATAGCCATTGAGACATTCGGAGTTGGAACACGAATCGCATTACCCGTCAAACGACCTTCCATCTTTGGAAGTGCCTTTGAAACAGCTTTTGCGGCACCTGTTTCAGTAATAACCATATTCAACGGAGCGCTACGACCACGACGACTACCTTTGTGATAGTTATCAATCAAGTTCTGGTCATTTGTGTAAGAATGGACAGTCTCTACGTGGCCATCAATGACACCAAATTCATCATCAATCGCCTTAAGAACAGGCGTAATAGCATTAGTTGTACAAGATGCTGCAGACAAAATCTGATCATCGTTTGCGATATCACCGTTATTGATGCCATAAACGATATTCTTAATGTCACCCTTACCTGGCGCAGTTAGAAGCACCTTAGCAACGCCTTTAGACTCAAGATGTCTACCTAGACCAGCTTCATCTCTCCAGATACCGGTATTATCAATAACGATTGCATTATTGATTCCGTATTGCGTGTAGTCGACCTGATCCGGACCGCCAGAATAAATTACCTGGATAGCATTTCCGTTAGCGATCAATAGATTGTTTTCAGAATCGACCGTGATTGTACCTTCGAATGGGCCATGCACCGAGTCTCGACGAAGCAAGCTGGCGCGTTTCTCTAGATCGTTTTTAGCACCGCCATCGCGAACGACAATTGCACGTAAACGCAGATTATTTCCACCGCCCGCTTTCTCAATCAAAATACGCGCAAGTAAGCGACCGATTCGACCAAAACCGTACAACACGACATCTTTGGTATTTTCAGAAGCTGCTTTGCTAGCCTCTTCACTGTAGCCACCAACAACGTCGGATAACTCTGCTTTGACAAACTCTTCTAAACTAACATCATTGGTTTGTTCAGCAAAGCGAACGGCGAGCTTACCAACGTCAACACGAGCATGACCAAGCTCAAGCTCATCCATCACCTTTAATACCGCATAAGTATCGTGGACAGATAATTCTTTCTCTTCCACCTGGCGAACGAAACGATGTGACTTAAGAATTCCGATTACTGACTGGTTAATAACAGCACGACCATAGATGGACGTAACAATATTATTACGACGGTACAAACGACCAATTAATGGAATCATCGCCTCTGCAGTCGCTTCACGACTCTTCCAATCTGAAAAACAGTTATCAATCACTTCATTGCTCACGCTTAACACCTCTATTTGTTTATGCGTCAAATCAGGGCCGCTATTATCCAGATATATAGTTCAGCGTGCAACGCTTTGTGGTTAAATTAAGGCGTACACGTCTTAATCTGGGTCAATTAGCAACAAAATAGATTAAATATGCCGCACATATTTCCGTTATAAGTTAAAACAGCTAAAATCAATGAATAACAATCATAAGCCTATCAAGAGTAAAAAACGTGGCCGATACAAATGCGCTTGTCGTAGATGACTCATCTACTTCAAGAATGCTACTAACAAAAATTCTTAGAAAAATGGATATCCAATGCGAGCAAGCCTCATCGGGCGAGGAAGCACTATCTCAACTTGGATGGTTTCACCCGGACTTTATTTTTCTAGATCACTTAATGCCTGGTATGGATGGCTTTGACACTCTGAAAGCCATTAAGTCAAACCCAGACACACAAAACATTCCCGTCATTATGTACACCTCACAGCATGCTCATAAATATTATGAAGAAGCTCACGCCCTGGGCGCTGCAGGCGTTATATCCAAGCAAATTGATCGCGATAAGTTATATTTAATGATCAGTCGAATCTGCTTGAAGCCCAAAGATGACGATAAAGACGTCCCTACTGTCTACCAGGAAGTACAAAAAAACCTTGAAACCTCAATTGCCGACATGTCGAACAGCAAAGTTTTAGCGCGAGTATCGACATTAGAAACCGCATATGAAGAGCTTCACGAGGAAAATAGAAACCTAAAACTAGAACTCGCGCAATCTAAAGCTGATAGCGAGGAGCTTCGATTAAAGTCACAAAACTTTACTCCTTCTCAGATAGTCATCACACTATTTCTCGCACTAGCCTTGTTTGGCACAACGTTTACTTGGTTTACAACGCAGCGCATT
>NZ_LWGE01001040.1:0-12737 GCF_001635315.1 Oleiphilus sp. HI0123 | reverse complement strand
AAATTTAAATTATAGGCTATAGATATTAGTCCTACAGCATGCTTAAATAGGCTTCTACGCAAGGGATAATGCGTTAATAACAAAAATGAAGCCGTGCACTACCTTCTACCCAACAACCATAGCAGCTGACCATGAAAGTCCGAACGCCATCATCACTCCGCCAACCGAGCTAGAATCGGATGATGCGGTTTCTGGCCTGGACATTCTTTCAAACTTTCAACGTTCAGATGTTACTAGCGAACTGAATATCTCGACTATGACTGATAATAACAAAGGACAAACTATCCCCTTCAACATTCAATCATTTGGTTTCAGTGATGTAGGTAATAAACGAACTCAAAACCAGGATGAAATCCTGGTAAAAGATTCTGATTCATTATGGCTTGTCGCTGACGGTATGGGCGGTCATGTTGATGGCGATAAAGCTAGCCAGGAGATTGTAAGGCAACTATCTGAAAAGGAACTACCAGTAAACCTTTTCTCCAAAGTAGATGCAATTAAACAAACTATACAAAATGTAAACACCGAGATATTTAGCTATGCAAAGGATAATCAACTAACGTGTGGCAGCACGGTTGTACTTCTGGCGCTTGAGAATAACAAATCTACCTTCTTATGGGCTGGGGATAGCAGGCTTTACTTATGGAGACGCGGTGAACTAACTCAATTGTCTTCAGACCACTCAATCTATAACTTATATAAAGAATCAGGTCTACCGACAGAAAACATTCAAAACAATGCAATTACTCGAGCGGTAGGTGTTGATGAGAACATTGATCTGGATATCGGTTTTCTAGACTTGGCTGTGGGCGATAGACTAATGCTGTGCTCCGACGGTCTGCACGACCCGGCTGGAGATGAAGGCATCAAGTATGCTCTATCCCTAGATACCCCGGAAAGTGCTGCGGAGAACTTAAAAAGCACCGTACTCGCGGGTGAGGCTAAAGATAACTTATCAGGTGTTTTTACTTGGCTGTAGCATTATCGATCAAAACTAGCTTCAACTAAAGCCCACACTGACACAGATTCTTGGAAACTAACATGTCAAAGACAAGCCACCTCAAAAAGGTGACATGTTACTAATTCAACTGTTGGGAAAAGGTATCTCTACATGCCACTAAACGGTATACCCGTTAATTCGGCAATCTCCTTTTTCCAAGTCGCAATATCTTGCAGAGTAAACTTACTCAAATGGTCATGGCCACACGCTCTCGCCATCACTTGCATCAAGTGTGTCGAGGATTTAAAGAAGCGTTCAAGCTGCTGTGCAGAGGTGTCAATATCCAGCTTAGCTCTGAGTTCAGGTTTTTGTGTCGCAATGCCTGCCGGACAAAGGTTGGTATTGCACATCCTGGCAGCAACGCAGCCAATAGATTGCAAAGCAGAGTTTGAGATCGCAATGCCATCGGCCCCTAGGCACATTGCTTTGATAAAGTCTGAGGGCACTCGCAAACCACCAGTAATTATTAGCGTGACATCATGACGTTTACGGTCATCCAGGTAGCGCCTAGCGCGTGCCAAGGCTGGCAAAGTAGGCACAGAAATATGATCTCTAAACAAACTCGGTGCTGCACCAGTACCACCACCACGGCCATCGAGAATCAGATAGTCTGCACTGGCTTGCAAGGCAAACTCAATGTCTCTCTCGATATGATTAGCAGATAACTTCATGCCAATGGGGATACCACCCGACACCTCACGAATGCGATCAGCGAAGTGTTTAAAATCTTTAGGGCCATTCATCTCAGGAAAACAAGAAGGCGATATAGCATCCACACCTTCAGCCAAACCTCTTACCTCAGCAACCTTTCCACGCACTTTGGCTCCTGGAAGATGACCTCCGGTACCCGTTTTCGCGCCTTGCCCACCCTTAAAGTGGAAGGCCTGAACTTGTTGTAGAACATCTTCAGAGAAGCCGAATTGCGCTGACGCTAATTCATAGAAATAGCGGCTATTCTCGGCCTGTTCCTCAGGCAGCATACCGCCCTCCCCGGAACAAATACCCGTCCCTGCTAATTCCGCCCCTCTTGCTAGTGCGATCTTTGCTTCTTCTGAAAGTGCACCGAAGCTCATATCTGAAACAAATAGTGGGATATCTAATACCAAAGGCTTTTTGGCTTTCGGTCCGATGATCAACTCCGTCCCTACTTTTTCATCTTCCAACAAAGGCTTCGTTGCCATCTGGGCGGTCATGATTTGAATATCATCCCATTCTGGAAGTTGCGTACGGGGTACTCCCATCGCTACCATTTCACCATGGCCACCGGTTTTCTCTAAACCGTCTTGTGCCAAAGCTTTAACCTCTGCCAAGCTTGGCTCTTCGGCGACTTCTTCAGTACCCGTTGGTATAGAGGAGGCTTCCGCAGCAATTGCCCCAGGTTTCGGTAAGTTCTTATGGCTACCATCACAATAAGGCGGGTTCTTGCTATGTTTACACATACACAACCAGGCATCCTGATCTTCATCGACCTTAAATACCTTGGGTTTAAATGAGGTGGAGCGGTGACTACCATCACAGAATGGCTGATTCTTACTCAAGCCACAAGAGCACCAAGCATAGCTTTCACCCGACTTTAATTCGGCTTTGATTGGCTTTCGACCCGCTATATTCGGACTGTTATCTGAGGTTTGAGAGCCGCTAGGAGCAAGCTCAACAACCTGGGCTACAGTGTTATCCTGCTTTATCTCGGCACCTGTCTTTCTTGTCAAAACATTTGCATCAGTGTGATCAAAGGTCTTGCCGTAGATATCCAGCACTGTGGTTTCGGAGTAGCTTAAGGTATCACCTTCAATGGTGACTTCATGACGAAAGGCGATCGTGCGAGCGTTTTTTTGCATAAACGGTGACTGAACAATTCCCCAGTCAGCATCGCCATCTTTGGCTTGTACGAATAGCTTAATTTTTCCCGGTGTACCTGCATTCGAGTCATAGGATCCGCCAGCAAGAAGGCCAACCGCTCTAGGGATTTGTAGCGAGTGCATAACAATTTTCTGTTCAGCGTCCCACATCCAATAGCCAAGCTCATCATGGAAGATCTCGCCATTGCTTTGACGCCGTACAACCTGATGGTAGCGAACAATCGCCAGCGTCTGCTGCTTGGCATTTTCAACATCCCCTACTCGTTCGACAACAATACGTTCAAAGTAAGGGCTATCTTCTTTTTGAGTTCCTGGCAAAGGCGCGACATCCAAACCTTTATCACCTTCCCAGGTACCAATCATCGCTTCCAACGGACCAAAATCGACGCTTTCCTCGCTCATATCATCCTCTCATTTTTGATATTTTTATAAACAGATAAGCCTTCTAAATGTAGTCAACAAAGCTCAAAAAACAACCATCAAGAATGAATCATAAGGTACAATTGGCTAAGCCCGACTAAACAACTGGATTCTCAGCAATGAATACCTATATCCCTATTATTCTTATCATCGTAATCGCCGTATTAATTTTTAAAAGCATGAGCAAACCCGACCCGGCTGCAGAGCAGTGTGCAAAGGATATTATTCAGCTATTAAAGAAAAACCAGGGAGCCAGTGCCGAGGAGATTGCAAAAGTGCTTAAAGCACATAACCGAACTGTGGAAGATGCAGAGAAGGTAACGGTCATCGTCAAAACCAGGCTAGTGCAAGCTCATATCAGGAAAGAGGATCATAATGATGTCATGTTGAGAGTGCGCCAAGCGAAGCAATTACTAGCGACACCCTAAGCCTGCAGTTTAAAATTTCTCACACCAAGCGACGAGATCCCTATGTTTTTTAAGCCCGAAAAAGCCAAAATGATCAAACCCGAAAACGCCTTACCAGGGCGCGATCAGGCAATTAGCATTAGCGCCACCCATACCGTCACTGGCAATTCAATGCTGCCCCCCTTTCCTTCTGGAATTAAACAAGCAATGTTTGGCATGGGCTGTTTTTGGGGCGCCGAACGAAAGTTTTGGTCACTGGCAGGAGTTTATTCTACGGCGGTAGGCTATAGCGCGGGCTTTACGCCCAACCCAAGCTACCAAGAAGTTTGCTCAGGATCGACAGGCCATAATGAAGTGGTATTAGTCGCTTATGATCCGTCCCAAGTATCATACTTAGACTTACTAAAAACATTTTGGGAGGCGCATAACCCAACACAAGGCATGCGCCAAGGTAACGACCAGGGAACACAATACCGTTCAGGCATTTACACCTTCAATGACGAACAAAGCAAACTTGCTAATGAAAGCCTACAACAATACCAAGTAGCGCTAACAGCGCGGGGGTTTAGCGAAATCACTACCGAGATTAAACAAGCCTCTGAGTTTTACTATGCTGAAGAATATCACCAGCAATACCTTGATAAGAATCCCGACGGCTACTGTGGCTTAGGTGGCTGTGGGGTCGAGCTGTTCTAGTAATGCGGTAAAGCCCCTGGAAAAAACACTGTCCGCACCTAAGGAGATCTATTACTATAAGCGAAACTAAATAGAGGCTTGATCAATGAACTATTCAAAACTTGGTAGCAGCGGCATTAATGTTTCACGAGTATGCCTGGGCTCGATGACCTGGGGCACACAAAATACTCAGCGCGATGCCAGTGAGCAAATCGACTTCGCCTTGGCGCAAGGCGTGAACTTCATTGATACAGCAGAGATGTATGCAGTGCCACCTGCAGCCGATACCTATGGCAAAACAGAAAAGATGATAGGTAACTGGCTGGCAGCTAATTCGAGTAAACGAGGTGACATTATTCTGGCCTCAAAGATTGCAGGAAATGGCCTACCTTGGATACGCGGGGGTGGTGACATCACGGGTGAGTCGATTATCACCTCAGTAGACGCATCCTTAAAGCGCCTTAAGACCGACTACATCGACCTCTACCAACTCCATTGGCCCAATCGTACCTCGCCTCACTTCGCCAAACATTTCCCTGGTCGAATTTCTTTTACCGATGTAGACCGTCAGGCACACTCCGATCAAATGCTAGAAATTCTTCAGGCTTTAAATGACTGCATCAAAGCCGGGAAAATTAGACATTGCGGTTTATCAGACGACACACCTTGGGGGATCAATGAGTACTTACGTTTAGCTGAAAAGCACTCGCTTCCCAAGATGGTATCAATACAAAATGAGTTTAATCTACTACATACCAAAGACTGGCCTTACCTGATTGAAAACTGTGTTCACCAGGATGTCGCTTACCTTCCCTGGTCTCCGCTTGGTGGCGGCGTATTAAGCGGTAAATATCTAAATGGAGAAAGGCCTGATGGTAGTCGCTGGAGCATTCCACAACGCAATGGTATTTTACGGGACAAGCCAAATGTCGAGACGGCTGTCAGTGCCTATGCCTCGATTGCTAAGCAACTCGATATCACGCCGGCACAATTGGCATTAGCCTGGTGTAATCAGGTCGATGGTGTCACATCAACAATTATTGGCGCCACCAGTTTGCAGCAGCTGGAAGAAGATATCGAAGCCTTTAAAGTTGAGTTATCCAAAGATGACCTGAAGGCTATTTTCAAAGTACTTAGGGAATACCCTTTGCCTTTCTAGCACAAAAAAGCTCTATAAACCCTGAGAAAAGGCGAGCTCTACACTTAGCCCGCCTAATTCAGAATCAGATAATCTTAGCGTCCCGCCGTAGCTCTCGACAATATCATTTACTACAGCTAAACCTATTCCTTGGCCGGGAATCGTAGTGTCCGCGCGCTGGCCTCGTCTGACGAGCTTTGCCTGCTCAGCTTCACTTATCCCCGGGCCATCATCTTCAATGGTGATCCGTAAGGTATTGTCATGGGCCCTTGCATGAACATTAACCTGCGCCTTTCCGTATTTAAAAGCATTATCGATCAAGTTGCCTAAGAGCTCTATCAGGTCACCTTCATCTCCCCTAAAGACTGCGTCGCCGGAGATATCACAAGCCAAAGTCATCGACTTATCATGATAGACCTTGCCCATGGCTGCACAGATTTTATCGCACAAGGGTTTGACTACTACGGCCTTATTAAACGGGGCTGCCACACCCCCAACGGCGCGTGTTAGCTGGTAGGAAAGTATTTTATCGATGCGCTCATTCTGCTCCTCAATATCCTGGAGCCATGAGGTATTGCGCATATCATCAGGTAGGGAGTTTCCCGCCTGATTCAAGGCGCTGCTAATAATGGCAGAAGGGTTTTTAATGCTATGTGCCAGGTCCGCTAAGGTATTCCGATAGCGTTCTCGCTGATGAGCTTCGTGGGAAATAAGACGATTAATACTATCCGTCATCTCCTGAAGCTCTAAGGGATAATTGCCTTTCAGCGAATCCGACTCACCTTTCTGAATCACACTCAAGTCATGACTTAAAGCAGCAATAGGGCGAAGCCCCCACTTCAGTATCATGAACTGAAGTGCAATGAGTGCCAGCGCTACCGCACTCAACCAAAACCAAAGCGAGGCTCTGTACTCCTCCATTGCTTGGCGATAAGCATCTTGCGTTTCCAAGACAACAAAACGGAAAGGTAAAACACGCTCACCATCTTCCCACTCAACTAAATAATGTAGGTGGAAAAAAGGCACGTCACTAATAGGTAAACGAAGGAATTTTGGGTCTCCCAGGCTTAGCTCACTTACATCATACTCAACCGTGTCCAAGCGTCCTTGAGCGGAGAGAGACTTCCACAAGAGAGCGTTATCTTGATGATTAAAAGCAAAAGCATAGTGATTAGAAAAAGCTTGGTTCAAACGATCATCAGTCACCAGTTCAGGCAACCAAAGCGATTGGGATTCCAGTTCGGCCGATGCAATCAAAGCATAAGCCTGTGTCGTCATTTTTTGATGCTGGGCTTCCAGCAAGCTAGCAGAATAAGCGCGCTCAAGCACCCAAGCCAAGGCACCACAAATAAGGGGTAGCAATAAGACTGAAGCCAACGCCAAGCGCCCTTGTATACTTGTCAGCAGCCAGTTTTTCATCAAGCAAGTCTTCATCAACACTTACTCTGAAGGGTGAAGGAAGCGATAACCCTGCCCTCGCACAGTTTTGATTAAGGAAAGCTTACAAGCCGTTTCAAGTTTCTTTCGAAGACGGCCAACCAAGACCTCTATCACGTTGCTATCCCGGTCGTAGTCTTGCTCATAAAGGTGCTCGGTCAACTCAGCCTTCGAGACTGGTCGCTCAGAATTTAGCAAAAGGTACTCTAGAATATTGAACTCAAAAGCAGTTAAGTCAATCGCGCTATCATTTACTGTGGCTTGCTTGGCCGATAGGTCTATTGTCAGAGTCTCAAACTTTAGCACTGAAGAGGCTTGGCCGCCAAAACGTCTGAGCAAGGCTTTAATACGTGCAAATAACTCTTCGACATGAAAAGGCTTCACCAGGTAGTCATCTGCACCAGCATCCAGGCCTTCAACTTTATCTTGCCAATTTCCGCGAGCAGTCAGTATCAATATAGGGAAGTCCCTCCCCGCTTTTCGCCAACGACGAATCACTTCAACGCCTTCAATTTTTGGCAAACCTAAGTCCACAACCGCCAGGTCGATCGGGAACTCCATTCCCTTATATAAACCTTCTTCACCATCAGCCGCGAGTTCAAGACAATAAGATTGTTGCTTTAAAGCATCTGCCAACTGTTCTCGCAGTTTGTTTTCATCTTCAATCACTAGAAGCTTCATCGTCTAGCTCTCTTTACTTGGCGCCACTGAGCAGCTCACCACTCAGGCTATCGACATGCAACACCCTAACTCGACCCGCTTTAGTTAAAAACTTAACCCGATAGACGCTACCACGGGGCGTTTCTTTGAGCTGAACTTTCAGGACCTTTCCTTCGAACCTTTCCTGAACAAGGGCAATTGCTTGATCTCGACCAATTCTCTCATTCTTTGTCTCTGCGACCAGGTTTGCGGATAAGCACACCAGCAACACGGCGGACAAAAAAAGTTTTACGAGTTTCATAGCAATCACCTTTGCGAACGTTGCCAACTAACGAGGCTTCTTTCGGTGTCACAGCTCCCTTCTAAAAAGGTTCCACCCTGACACGCACTTTTATTTTCTTACCCGGCTTCTGATCCATTCGGGTCTTATATCTTTCACCCTTGTAACGATACCATACATGGTAGCCGAGCACCTTCTCTTCATAGCTTATACGATGCCGGGTTTCGCAGCGCTGTTCATCACGGTAGTGTGACCTTGTTTTATACCGACGACGCTCATTCGAGGCGATATCGCTCCCCACTGAGGCCCCTAATATTGCACCCACAGCCGTACCAATCTTCTTGTTTTTGCTTCGGTGCCCTACAGCATTACCAATTGCGCCACCAATAATACCGCCAAGAATAGTACTAGTATGTGAATGCTCACTTCTAGGATAATCATCATATCGAACCTGTTCAGTCCAACATTCCTCTTCGGGAATTCTTTTTTCAATGGTTTTAATAATCGGCTCCACCTTCACTACGCGAGCAAAGTCGATTGAACGGTGACTCCTTCCACCCGCATAGCTAAGCGAGCTGAATAGCATCGCCACAATAATAAACGCCACCAATACCGTAGGCTGAGGTAGGTAGTTTCTTGAGTAGGTTAATTGTTTCATGTTCATATTCCTCTTTCTTTTTAGAAGGTGGAATAATCTTAAAACACTAAAGCTGAATGAAAGCTGAACAAAGAATATGAACACAAAAATGAAATTTCAGCGTACAAAACACCGAAATATAAAAAATACAATCAATAAAAAATCAATCACTTAAAAAAACAAATAGACACAGATCAAACAAAATCAACATTTGAGTTTACAGTTGTGCGCACAAATGAAAGAATTAGCTAACTCATCCAGCAACGTGTAGCCACCCCGGAGGCACCATGCACAGACTATCCAATCTCGATGCTTCATTTTTACACCTCGAATCTGCCAGATCACCCATGCACATCGGCTGCACGCTGACCTTTTCTCAGCCTAAGAACAAGACAATGACCTTCGAGCAGTTCAAGAGTCATATTCAATCGCATCTGTCGATATCGCCTGTTTTTAGAAAGAAGCTGGCGACACAAATCCTAGACCTTGATCGACCAGCCTGGTTAGACGATGAGAGCTTTGATATTGATCAACACTTGTTCCACACAAGTTTGAAAGGTGAGCTGCACGAACATGACAAAAAGCAGGTTATCAACCAGTTCTTTAGTCGCGCACTAAATCATCACAGGCCTTTGTGGGAAATAATGTATATGGAAAGTGAAAACAAGCCGGATGAGTTTTTTGTCCTGCTGAAGTTTCACCATGCCGCAGTCGATGGTATGTCTGCCGAGCATATTCTCGCTGGCTTACTAAGCCCTAAAAGCGCCCCGCAAGCCGAGCTTACCGATGATTGGAAACCCGAACACCAAGACTTGCCGAGCACCGTTTATGAAATTGGTAGCAAGCACATTCAAAACGCCTATCGCAGCCCACTTAAGGTTTACGGCCTAGCTAAACGTCTGAGTCACTCTATCTTTAGCTCCCAAGCACTTAGAATGCTCGATAAGGAACAGCGTCCTCCGCACTTTTTCACCGCACCTGAAACGCCGTTCAATCAAGCAATCAGTAAAAAGCATTTCTTTGCAAGCGCCCATCTACCGCTCTACAAAGTAAAGGAAATTAGAAAGGCCTACCCGGGCAGCACAATCAATGATGTTGTATTAGCAATCTGCTCAGGTGCTCTGCGAAAGAACCTGGAAACAAGCAATGAGCTTCCTGAAGAATCTTTAGTCGCTATGATTCCCGTATCAAAACGAGAAAAGGACGAACAAGGAAGCCCAAAAAGTTCAGGAGGGAACCTAATCTCTCCAATGCTCATATCGCTCGCGACAGACCTCGACAGCCCGAGCTCCCGACTTGGCATGATTCATCAAAATGCCCTTAGAGCCAAAGAGTTTAACTATAAAGTCGCGGTTGAACGAATCATGAAGCATCTTCCCTCGTGGTCTTCTTCCTTAACCATGAAAGCTTATACACGCCTTCGTCTAGCCAATATTCTAAAGCCCGTTTTCAACCTGATTATCACCAATGTACCGGGCCCCAAGGTTCCCTTGTTTCTGAATGGCGCCGAGCTAAAATCTCTTGAAGGCGTTGCACCGATCGTTGATAACATGGCGCTAACTGCTGTGGTCACCAGCTATGTCGATACACTAACAATCAGCCTGACTAGCTGTGAATCGATTGCTGATAAGGTCAGCTTTTTGGCAAGTAATTTCAACGAGGCACTGGACGAGCTATACCAAGAACTGGTACCTGAGAGACCAGAAGCGCCTTCTCCACAACAAGCCGCATAATTACTATCTTGCGAACAGTTATTCCACTCTGGGTTTAGAGCCTAAGGCTGTAAACCCTCTTCTAGTTAAAGAACCTCCCCCTTACTAGCAAGGCTCACAAGTGAGATTTCCCTTTTCAAGCCCCTTCCTATCGTTCAAACTATCTTCAACAAATACACGACCACATTGATAAGCTTGTTCTCAAAACGATGAGCTTATTTGATAATAATAAGAGGCGCACACCACATGGACTCACTGACTTTCGATTACGTCATCATTGGCGCTGGTTCTGCGGGCAGCGTATTAGCTCAGCGTTTATCCCAAGAAGGTGATAAAACCGTGCTTGTGCTGGAAGCCGGGCCGCGAGATAAAAGCCCGATGATCAAGGTTCCCGGGGCTTTTGCTTACTTCATGTATAGTAAGAAATATAACTGGCGCTACGAGTCTGAGCCGGTTGCCGATATACGTAACGGGCAGCCTCTATTTTGTCCTCGCGGAAAAACTCTCGGCGGCAGCAGTGCTGTCAATGCCATGGTTTATATTCGCGGTCACAAATCAGACTACGATACCTGGGAAGCACAAGGAAACCCTGGCTGGAGCTTTGATGACATGCTGCCCTACTTCAAAAAATCAGAAACCAACGAGCGCGGTGCCAGTGACTATCATGGTGGAGAAGGCCCTATCTATGTCTCTGACACGCAAAACACTTACCCGCTTAACGAGTGTTTTTTGGCTGCAAGTGAGCAAGCAGGATACCCTCTAACAGAAGATTTCAACGGACCACAATTTGAAGGCGCGGGCTATTATCAATTTACCATCAAAGATGGCGAGCGCTGCGGCGTTTCACGCGCCTATTTAAAGCCGGCCATGACAAGGCAAAACCTCTTTGTTGAATGCGAGGCCTTTGTCGATAAAATTCTCATCGAGAACAAAGTCGCAACAGGGGTCGAGTTTACTCAACAAGGTGAAAAGCATACCGTCCATGCACGTAAAGAAGTGCTGTTGTGCGGCGGCGCCTTCAACTCTCCTCAAACGCTTATGCTTTCAGGTATCGGCGATAAAGAGGAGCTTCAACAACATGGTATCGAAGTGATACAGGATTTGCCCGGCGTCGGAAAGAACCTGCAGGAACATGTTGATGCCTGTGTTTTGGTGAAAAGCAAAAAGAAGGATGGTTTCTCGACAAGCCCCGGCGGACTGCTAAAAATGCTACCCGACACTCTTAAATATCTGCGCGACAAGCAAGGCAATCTGGCGAACTCAATTACCCAGGCGGGCGCCTTTTTGAAGTCTAGCCCCGAGGTAAAGGTACCCGACATTCAGATGCACTTTGTTCCCTTACTCTTTGACGACTGCGGGCGCGATTTAAAACTCCTGTCTAGCCATGGCTACTCTCTTCACGTTTGCGTCCTTCGCCCTAAAAGCCGAGGCAAACTCAGCTTAAAATCAGCAGACCCAAGAGAGCCAATCAAAATCGACTTCAACTTTTTCTCCGACCCTGAGGATGCAAAAGTATTAGTCAACGGCATTCGGGTTGCTCGGAAAATATTAGCAAGCCCAGCCTTTGATGGGCATCGTGGCGAAGAGTTGCACCCAGGTAATAACATCCAATCAGATGAGGCACTTTTGAAGAAGTGTAAAGAACGGCTAGGCTTGGTATATCACCCTAGCGGCACCTGCAAAATGGGCAATGACCCTATGGCTGTCGTAGACAGTGAGCTGAAAGTTCATGGTATTAAAAAGTTGCGAGTAATCGACGGCTCAGCAATGCCGACTCTGGTTAGCGGTAATACGAACGCCCCCATTATCGCGATGGCAGAAAAGGCCGCCGAGATGATCTTGCAAGCTAAAACACAGTCTACTTTCCATATACAAGAGAAGGAACTTGAGACAACTAAATAAGTCTTTCTCAGTATTTTGAAATGTTCAGCTCACTGATAAGATATCCGCTTTACTGGCACACCGACTATATAAAGGATTTAACACAATCATGACCTGGACACCCCATGCAACCGTCGCCACGCTTGTCGAGCGAGATGGCAAGCTGTTACTCGTTGAAGAACGCTCTCATGGGAAAACCGTATTCAACCAACCTGCCGGTCATATAGAGCAAGGTGAAAGCATACAAGAAGCCGCTATTCGAGAAACGTTGGAAGAGACCGGCTGGCGCGTCAAGCTCACGGGATTTATTGGCTTATATACCTATACCGCCCCACAAAATGGCGTATGTTATTACCGCTTTTGCTTTGCCGCCGAAGCACTTGAAAAAGAGAGCGATAAGCTCGATAAAGATATTATTGCTGCTCATTGGTTGAGCATGGATGAGATACGAGCACTAGAAGATAAACTCCGCAGCCCGCTCGTACTAAAGTGTTTTGATGACTACTTCCAAAAAGACCACCTAGCACTCGATACCATATATGAGTACACGACCTAAGCAGTCGTCAAAACAAGAATTATATAAAAAACAGCGTTTTTCTCTTAAGCTTATCTCAAGATAGTTTTTTTGATC
>NZ_LWGE01001039.1:0-4697 GCF_001635315.1 Oleiphilus sp. HI0123 | reverse complement strand
CAGTTTTAGTGTTTGAACGTAAATTTAGTAGGGATTTCCATCAGCGAAATGAAAGTGCTAAGGCGAGTCCGACGATATCTTCAGCCTTTTCCAGTTCTGTAGATAACTCATCCATACAAATTGGCGCCTTACTGATGTTAATGGCTTGCTCGTTTACAGTTGGCGGCATTATAGAACGGGGCGGCGGCGTACTAGAGATACCCGAATTCTTCGGCTCTACCTACGGCACGATGGCGTTTCTCGTTCTGTTTTTGGTGATGATCGGCATGGTAATGGACCCCTTTGGTGCGCTTATCCTGGTTACAGGTACGATTGCTCCGGTTGCTTATGCTGCCGGAATCAATCCGATTCACTTCTGGATGACCTGCTTGATGGCTTTCGAACTTGGTTATTTGAGTCCGCCGGTTTCGTTAAATCACCTACTTACCCGTCAGGTTGTGGGTGATGAGGAAGTCAGTCTCGCTTTAAAAGAGGGCGATTCCTTTTATTATCGCCACGAGCGTTTACTTCTTCCGCTTATGGTTATGGGTACAACACTCATTCTTGTTGCTTTCGTTCCATTAGCATTCATCGATCAATAAGGTTGCTAGAATGGAACGCGTAGCAAAACGTGAGGAGCAATTAGAGCAACTTGAACGGCAGAGTGAAAGTGACTTGCCAGAAATAATTTCTGGCATGAGTGATGAACAATTTGAAGCTGTGTTTGATTTGGTTGAGTCGGTGCTCGAACGTGAAAGAAAAGGATTTGATCGTTTTTTCGAGTCTATCTCTCAAACGCTTAGATATATCCCCAACTTTCTCGTGCTTGCGATTACAAACAAATATATCGACCCACCCATTGCGGCAAGAATTACATCTAAGCTCCCCATTAAGAGTGCTGTTCAAATAGCAAAAGGTTTGTCTGTTGAGTATGTCTGTGAAACAGCGGTCTTTATGAATGAGCGCTATGCAGCCGAATTGCTAGCTCGGCTGCCGAAAAAACAGGCGCAAGATGTAATTGCCTGCTTGGCTGAGCAACACCCCTTGCGTGTATTGGATATACTGGAATATGCAGACAAAAGCTTGTTAAAAAGCATGGTTAAGCACGGTTTGACGCTGGCAGTACTTGAAAAAGACTTAAACGAGTTGAGGCTAGTGACCTTTAAGAAGCTGCACGCATTAGCGTAGTTCGCCAAGCAAAGCTCGCTAAAGATGCTTCGCGAGGTGCTCTGCGGCTTTGTCGAAAAGATCCTCTCCTTTATCGATCCAATGAATTTCCTGCCCCTTCTTTTCTATATTCCTAAACCACTTACTTTGTTGTTTTGCAAAAGCGTGAATGGCTGAATTGAGTTTTTGGTACATATCGTTGTAACTCAGCTCACCTTGCAAGTATTGTGCGACAAAGCGATATTCAAGGCCGAAGAAGTGTAACTTTTCCCAGGGAAGGCCTTGTTGTCTGAGTGTTTCTACTTCCTCTATCATGCCTTCTTCAAGCCGTGCCTTAAGCCTCGCTGTGATTCTAGCCTTTATTTCTTCGCGCTCTAAGCGAATGCCTATCGTAAGGGGTGTAAAAGTGGGAAGCTCCAGTGGCTTTAGATCTTTGCTGTCGGCTACTGCTATTTCGATTGCTTTAATGATGCGGTCTCGGCTTAACAAGTCGGTTGTGTTGTGTAAATTTTTGTCAAAACTTAGCAATAGCTCGATTAATTCGCGTTCTGATTTATTTTCCATTTCCTGACGTGCTTTTTCGTCAGACTTCGCTATCGTTAATTCATAACGGTTTAATATGGCATCTAGATACATCCCTGTTCCGCCCACTAAAAACGGCAGTTGTTCGCGTTTGACGATATTGGTGAAAGCTGTGGAGAAATGTTGGGCGTAGGCGAAAAGGTTGAATTCCTCTTGCGGCTCCACAATGTCGATTAGGTGATGGGGGACTTCTTCGTATTCATCGAGATCTTTGCCTGTACCAATGTCCATGCCCCGGTATACCTGGCGAGAGTCGGCAGAGATTATCTCACCTGAAAACTGACGGCAAAGCTCTACAGCTAATGAGGTTTTACCACTTGCCGTAGGGCCTAGAATGGTAACTAGTTTGGCTTGATGAGAATCTGTCATATTAATCTGTAATAAGTATTGAACTAACAAACACTTCGTTATAGTGTGGGAAATAAGTAGATATAAAACTGCCAGCTATTATAACTGGCCAGTTACCGTGAATCGCTATCTTATAACAATTACATGATAAATACGGCTACTTTGCTGGACACTTGTACCATAAAAACGAAGATATAATCTTGCAAACCTTGAGTTAACAAGAACCTAAACAAGGAATTCTTTTCGGAATGAAGGTCTACAACGTCTTAATAGCGCTGGTATTAATATTAGCAAGCACGTCTGCATACTCTCTAGAGAAAAAAACATTTTGTATTTGGGATCCGGTTGGGCGTAATGGCCCGGTTATGTCTTTTTATTCTGACTTAATACCAAAAGCTCAATCATGGGGCTTGAGTATCAGGTTTGTTGCATATACTGACGAAAAGGTCGCCGCAAGTGAGTTTAAAGCAGGGCGCTGTGAAGCCGTACTTTTGAGCGCAATACTTTCACGCCAATTCGTTAAATTTGGCGGCACAATGGATGCTATTGGCGCGATTACCTCCCAGAAAGGCCTTGAACTCGCCTTGGGTACGTTGGCTCGTCCTCGTGCCGGTAAGTTGATGACCCAGGGTAATTACGAAGTGGTTGCAACTTTTCCGGTAGGGTCAATGTTTGCCTTTGTAAATGACCGATCGATAGAAAGTATCGATGACTTTGCTGGTAAAAAACTGGCAATTCTTAATGGAGACCCCCAGGCTAAAAAGTTTGCCGACTTGGCGGGTGCTTCTCCCTTCAATGTTTCTCTGACCACTTTTGCAGGGCAATTCAATAATGGTAATGTCGATATTTTGTTGATGCCAGCTTTGGCCTATAACACATTTGAGCTATACAACGGATTAGGTGACAAGGGCGGGATAATTGATTACCGACTTTATTATGGCATGCTGCAAACAATCGCTAAGCGTGATCAATTCCCTGAGGTATGTTCCAGGAACCGAAAAGCCAGAAAGCGTGAGTGCGTTAGCTTTGGCCACAAAATGCGTAATTATATCCTGACACGAATGGATGATATGGAACGAATGGTTAAGGATGCTGAGAATGAAATACCTCAAAACTACTGGATCGAGATTAGTCAGTTTACTAAGGATGATATTGATCATTTCAGTAAACGTGTACGCATGGCACTAAAGGCAGACAAGGTCAATCATCCTACGGCACTTAAGTTACTCTGGAAAATTCGTTGCCGTCTGGATCGTTCTCGTGGCGAGTGTGCTGCAAACGCTAAACCAGAATAGCTACTTGATGAATAAGAAAGCCCCTACAAATTATCCTTTGTAGGGGCTTTTTTGTTGGGTTTTAGTTTGGAGTAGAAGTAAGGATGTTTTCTGTGCCTTGCTTACCCGCAGTCTTCTCTTCCAGCTTGAGTAGAATTGCGGGTAGCGCTATAAAGTCGAATATCAGTGCTAGCGTAATCGTTGTTGCAGTGAAGATACCCATGTGGGCGTTCATGTTGAAGTTGGACAATGCAAGCACCATAAACCCTGCGACTAAAACGAAGGTTGTCACCCAAAGTGCAGTACCAACGGTTGCGAAAGCATATTGCACCGCTTGCTCGCTAGTATAGCCTTTCTCACGCCTAGCCCTTCGATACTTGCTTAAAAAGTGGACGGTATCATCAACGACGATACCCAGGACCATACCTGTTGCGGTACCTACGGATATGCCAACATTACCGTTGAAGATACCCCACAAACCAAATGCAGCACCAATAGGTATAAGGTTAGGGATTAGGCTAACCAAGCCCAGTTTGACTGACCTGAGTACGATCACCATGATGATACAAATTAGTATCAATGCATAACTTACCCCCGAAACCATACTCATAACGTTTCGCTCACCGATATGAGAGAACATGATATTCGGGCTCGCAGCATAGAACTCAGTAATATCGGTATTTGTCTCAAGCCATTCAGCAATATCCTTTTCAAGCGCTAAGGTTTTGTAGCTTGGTATATTGTTTAGTACAACAGTTAGTTTGATAGATGATTTATCTACGTTTAACTGGTTGTTGAGATCCAGCCCATAGGGGAGCGACATTTCATATAACAGTAAATATTGTGCCGCTAAATCTTGTGACTCCGGTAGCCGGAAGTATGACTCATCATCGGCATGCATATTTTTATTCAGGCGCTTGAATATCTCGGTAATCGTATCGACATGAACAACTTCTTCTCGAGCTTCAAGCCATTGGCTGAATGCCTCGACCTGTTGTAAGAATTTCGGGTTGCTTATCTCACCGGATTCTCCGGCAACTAGTGAGTATTCAATTGTATAAATGCCAGAAAGGTTTTCAGCGGTAAAGTCGGTGTCTTTTCTAAATTCTACACTTTGCTTGAAGTAACCGACAAAGTCGTCATTTATCATATTTAATGGTATAGCAGAGAAAATGGCGATTGTTACCAAGCCGGTACCGATCAAAATTTGTCTGCGTTTGTTAATGACGAAATTAGCGATTGCATCAAGGCCTTTGTGTGCTTTATCTGCTTGCTTCTTCTCTTTTACCGGTAGCACCATAACCAGTGCTGGAAGTAAAAATACTGATAGAAAGAATGCTGCAACGA
>NZ_LWGE01001038.1:0-6314 GCF_001635315.1 Oleiphilus sp. HI0123 | reverse complement strand
AATAGAAAGGAAAAGCTTTTAAGCGGAATAGACATGCCTCGCCCATCTGCTTTCATATAAGCTTCTTTCAAAGTCCAGAGAGAAAAGAAACGATCTCGAAATGCTTCTTGGTCGAGCTTCTCTATCTGGGCGTATTCCTTGGTTGAAAACGAGTATTTGGCCAAAGGCTGAAAATCAACCTCACGCTTATGCGATTCAATGTCCACCCCCAACACCTCATCACGAGAAAAAGCCAGTACGATATGATTGTCAGAATGCGACAAATTAAAGCTCAGCGGGTAATTCGGCAATTCAGGTTTACCGTAATCATTATAATTAAAGCACCATGTTTTAGGTGAATTCCCGGGGAGATATCGGCTAAGCAAGGTGCGTAAGAGATAGCGCGATACGAGATATACATGACGATCTTTTTCAAAGACAAAACGTTCGTATCGCACACGTTCGTCCTCACTCAAAAGAGCAAGAAACTCATCAATATGAGACGCCACATTTATACGTTCAACGGAACAGAGCCAAAGATCTATGCGCTGAGCTTGCATAGCTTTTACCGATAAATTCACAAAACCTTCCACATACACTCGCCACAAAGCTCGCTATAAACGCAAGCTTTGAATCAGGCAGAACAGCTTAACAAAAGAAAGCTCTGTCGGCACTGCTTTAGTCTCCATCGACATCGGCGTTTTAAAGAATGCCCTGATCAGATACGAAAACATTAAAATGCCATCTTATTTCGTATATCATCAGAGCTTCTCCCGGTCCAACAAGCTCAAAACGGTGTCAACATGCCAAGCTTTACCCATTTCCCCCAAGCTGAAACACAATTCCCTCAAGACAAGGAATTATGCTACCTGAATCACGCTGCGGTAAGCCCTTGGCCTGCATGTACGGAGCTAGCCGTTGCCAGGTTCGCCAAAGAAAATGTTTACAGCGGCGCTCAGCACTACCCTCAATGGTTACAGGTCGAGCAAGAACTGCGCGAGCGCTTGGCCAAGTTAATCGGCCTATCATCTACCCATGAAATCGCACTGGCAAAAAACACCTCCGAGGCACTGTCAATGATTGCCTATGGCATTGAATGGCAAGCAGGTGATGAAGTAATTATCAGCAATCAGGAATTTCCGTCTAATCGCATAGTCTGGGAATCCCTGAGCCAGTTTGGTGTCACTGTAAACGTAGCAGATATAGACAAACAAGACCCTGTGCAGGCGATACAACAGCTGATAAGCCCCAAGACCAGGCTGGTTTCTATTAGCTCTGTTCAGTATGCAAGCGGCATTACAATTGACCTCCCGTCTCTTAGCCAGCTATGCAAAGCAGAACAATGCCTCCTTTGTGTGGATGCCATACAAAGTCTGGGCGCATTACCTTTCGATCAAACCTTAATCGATGCTGATTTCATTGTTGCCGATGGACATAAGTGGATGATGGCCGCCGAAGGTTTAGCGCTTTTCTATGTGAAAGGCATACATATCGAAACACTGAAGATCAATCAATTCGGTTGGCATATGATCGAACAGCGCGGCAACTACGACTCGCCCGAATGGACGCCAGCAAAGGACGCAAAACGCTTTGAGTGTGGCAGCCCCAACATGCTGGGGGTACAGGCTTTAAATGCCAGTTTGGGGCTACTGCTGGATATAGGCATCGACAATATTCATCAAGCCATATGCGAACGAACGAACTATCTGAAGGCACAATTACAAACCATTGATGACCTTTGTTTCATTTCTCCTGAAAATAAAAACCAAGCGCGTCAAAGTGGCATTATCTGCTTTCGCATTGAGGGGAAGGACAGCACTGAGCTATATCAAACACTTATGTCACGTAAAGTAATCTGTGCAAACCGGGGAGGAGGTATTCGTTTTTCCCCGCACTTTTATACCACCAAGCGAGTGATCAACCGGGCTGTAGAGATTCTGCGCGACTTAGTCTAAATAATTGGAGTCATTCATTTAAGAACCCTTCTTTTGGCTTTCTCCGTGCAGGCCACCTGCCGCTCTGTGTCCTCTGTGGTGGATTTGTTTTTTGGTTTTGATTTCAAGATTAAACCCCTTAACCACAGAGGGCACGGAGCGCTTTGCTGCACAGAGGAATAATAATTCTCTATAGAGCTCCTCTATAAAATGGGTGCAATTCAGGGCAGAGTAGAACATCTCCCCGAACTCATCATTCCCGAGGTGTTTTTACCAGGAAACCAGCTACGTCGATACCTCGTTCTGACCCTCATGGATCCCGGCTTAAGAGCACACCGGGCTAACAAAGAGACCTGTGAATTATTAGTGCGGGATAAGATCCTGGTGTAAATAAGCTAGGCCGGCTTCCATCAGCTCAAGCTCCAGTACTACTAGCTCACTCGTGATAAAAGGATGAGGTTGATAGGTATTACCTTCAACCAATAGGCTCACTAAGTCTCCGACCAATGGCTGATGCGATACCAACAGCACATTATCAATTCCGGCCTGATTAAGCTGACGAAGCACTTGTTTCGGCGAGGAGTCGGGTGTAATAAAAGGCTTGGTATGAACATCGCACTTCAGCTGGTCTTGATAAACCTTTGCCGTCTGCTGAGCTCTTAGTAAGGGGCTCACCCAAATTTGGCTCACCTCACTTAATATACTCAAATGCTCTTTTGCTAAAGCACTTGTCTGCTGCACACCTCTTTCTGTCAAGGGGCGAGAGAAGTCGCTTTCTGCATAAAATGATGCCTCACCATGCCTGGAAATAAAGAGCTTCATCGCTACTTAATCTCATCCAGAAGCTTGTCTTTAGCTTTTGCTTGCGGCCAATCAGAAAATGGATAGGGCTTCACTTCACTTGCGTAGCTCAGGAATTCACTAATTTGTTTTAGGTACAAGCCCAAAGTCCTACCGGCATCTTTTAAAGATTCACTAGGCTCTCCCGTTGAAAGCTTTAACACGGTTTGAACGAGAGCGATTACAACCAAAACAATATCAGTAAGACTATAAATCAAACAAAAAAGGATCAAATATAAAACTTTTATCACGCGCTACACCTCGTGCTTTGCTAAAGTAAATTCAACATCAGTATTCTGCTCACCAGACATCAATTTTTCGATGATAACTGACAAAGGTACCTGTTTGTAAATCATCATATATAAGCCCTGTACTAATGGCATATATATATCGTTATCGTCCGCATAGCGCTTAACCTGAGCCAGAGTATTCACCCCTTCCGCAACTTCACCCAACTCCTCTACGGCCTGCTCCAAGGTTTTCCCTTTACCAAAGGCATAACCCACCCGGTAATTCCTACTTAGCGGGGAACTACAGGTCGCAATCAAATCACCCACGCCCGACAAACCTAGGAAAGTGAGCGGATTAGCACCCTGCGTTTGCGCAAAGCGCCCCATTTCAGCCAGGCTTCGTGTAAGCAGCATGGCAATCGTATTCTCACCCAAACCCTTGGCTGCAGCGACACCCGCCATAATAGCGTAAATATTCTTCAACGCGCCGCCTAACTCAACACCATAAACATCAGCACTGGCATAGACTCTAAAATAGGAGCAGCCTAGTGCATCCTGAACACCCTTTCTTAAGTCTGAGGACTCGCTTGCAATCACCGTGGCCGTTAGCTCATGTTTGGCTATTTCCTTGGCTAGGTTTGGCCCGCCCATAACGCCCACCTGAAAACCGGGAAGCTCTGCCCGCAAAATATCACTCATCAGGTTTAGTGTGCCCGGCTCGATCCCTTTTGTAGTGCTCACCACCCATTGATCAGGCTTAAGATAGGATTTTGCATTTTCTACAACTGCCCGAAAAGATTTACTCGGCACGGCAAAAAATACGATATAGGCATTGTCAACGGCGTCACTTAAGCTCGTTGTTGGAATTAGGTTTTCATGCAAGGACAAATCAGGCAGATACTTGGTATTAACCCTGGTTTGAATAATGGACTCTACGGATTCTTCACTGCGCATCCATAAATATGTCTTAATCCCGGCTTCGGCAGCAATATTAGCAATCGCAGTTCCAAAACTTCCACCACCCAGAACAGCGATAGCCGATTTGCTATGTGACATGATTTAAGATCTCTTGTTTAGTTGATTAGACTTGTTTGCCAGCTCTTTTTGCTGCAAGACAATAATAGAAGGTCACAAGAGAAACCTGAAGCAGGAAAGCCAAAATACTTTGCTTCCTGACATAATATTAATAACTAAGCTTTATTCACCTTAGCCCGCAACAAAGGCCTGTTCCTCTACATCGCCTTCAAGTGTCGCCACTAAGTCTTTGAACTGTTCACGGTTGTGCTCGTTCAGGTTCATCAAAACCTTGTGAGCATTGAGAACATTGGTTCTTAATTCTTCTTCGGTAATATCTTGGGGTGCCAGCTCAGTCAGTCGTTGGCTCGAGTCTGCCGGTTCAGTTAGAATAAGATAGACACTTTCGAAGCCCATTGTCGTTATGACACGAGTAATGTCAGGGTTAGTCGATACAATGGAAGGCAAGAAGTGGCTTTTTTGCTTCGCCTGAATAGCCAAGCGAGCAAGCAAACCTAAAGTGGTACTGTCAATTAAAGTCGTCTCACTCAAATCAACAACGATTGATGCAAATTCAGGGTCAGACGTCATTGCTTCAATAGCAGAGTCAATCGTTGAGCAAAGATTCAATCGAACCTCTCCCACCAATTTCAACACATAAACGCCGCTGCATTCTGCTTGTAGTATTTTACATTTAGACATAGTCGCTCAACCTTTAATGCTTGTGATTGACATATTCAATATGGAACGTATGTTCTGCATATCGCTACCTTTTACTTCCGTCACTGACTGCACTCACCGAAAGAAAGGCAATATCATCAGGTATTTCTTTTAAGTCGTCCAAGCCTAAGGAAGAGAATAGCTCCGCTACACCCGCCCTGTTTTCTGCTACAACGTCCAGTAGTAGCTGTTCCTTATCATTCAAAGTCTCGCCGGGCATCACCTCGAGAATACCGTCAGAAAATACCGTGATTCGAAATTCCGGTGTAATTTTCCGATGGTAGACTTCGAATTCTGGCTCAGGAAATAAACCAACGGCCATTCCTTTACCTTCTAAATACTCTGCCCGCCCTTGCTCACAATATACTGGCATAGGGAAATGCCCTCCTACCGAATATCGTAATTCCTGGTTTTTCTCATCGAGAATACCTGCAAACATCGTTACATGCTTTCCCAAATCACTTGCCAACAGCTCAAGATTAACACGCTTCAAGAAATCATTCGGACACGAAATCTCATCACTAGAGCCGCGTTTAAAGTTACGCTTTAAACGCATCGTCAGGTTTTTCAGCAATACCGTCACAAATGCAGACGATGCACCATGACCAGAAACGTCGGCAAAATAAAATAAGCTACGATGATCGTCAAGATTAAAATAGTCTAAGAAATCGCCGCTTAAGTACAAAGATGGCATCACTCGATGCTCAAAGAAAATATCGTTCACTTTCTTTTCATTTTTTGGCAGCATTTTCTTTTGAATTTGCAAGCCGGCTTTTTGGTCAGCCCTCAATTCCTGGAGACCCGCGCTCAGTTTCTTATAGCCTTCTTCAAGCTCTTTCTGTAAATGCTTATTATGCTTACTTAAACGAACCTTCTCTAGGATTCTATCGATCACATGATCAACATTAATATAGTCATTGACAGGTTTTAGAATGTAGTCCGAAGCACCTGCTCTTAAACACGCGACCACATCACCAGAGTTTGGCGTTTCCGATACAACAACCAAAGGGATAAGGTAACTATCAGCCTGACCCAATGATAAGTGAGCAATATCGGCATTGGTTACATCAGCAAACACCAAATCTACTGAAGTACTTGCCAATAACTCGTTTGCGTTATCGATCGTTGATGCAGTTTTTACTTGATAGCCCTTGGCACACAGATAATCTGCCAAGCGTAACAAGTCCTCTTTATGAGGGTCTAGCACCAGAATATGTTCAGCTAGCTGATCCATGATCTATACCTGCCAAACATTATTTAATAAGGTCAATACAATACTCACTAATTAATCACAGCCTTTTTATAACGCTTGATATACAGCGGCTAAGCTTTAAGGCACCCGACATACTATGCCTGGCGCGGCATCAAGGTTAATTTAATAATTCGAGTATAGGACAAGCTGAATACACGTCTAACCAAAACCGAGAATAATTTCATTTTTTCACCGGGACTGGCTAAAGATCACAGACTTACCGTGCGATACGCCAAATTCCTAACGATTTCACTTAAACTGATTAAACCTGCACAAGCATGCTAAAGTAATTAAAGAATTAATATACTTCTGCATAAAAGCTAAGTATTAACATACTCTTTTTAT
>NZ_LWGE01001037.1:0-2285 GCF_001635315.1 Oleiphilus sp. HI0123 | reverse complement strand
TTTAGCCGTACATGACCACCTAACAGGGCTAGGCAATCGCGAGTACTTCGAAGGTCAAATATCTAAAGCACTTCAACTTTCAGCATCGGATGATGCAGAATATGCCTTGATGTCACTGGATTTGGACCAATTTAAGATCATTAACGATACTTGCGGCCACGTTGCAGGCGATGATCTACTCAAGCAAGTATCACTTGTTTTACTCCGCCAAACTAAAGACAAGGATACCTTGGCACGTCTTGGTGCCGATGAATTTGGCATACTCACCTACAACAAAGATAAGCGTCAAGCTATTTAGATTGCGAAAACCATACAGACCGCAATAAAAGACCTAAACTTCACCTGGCATGGAAAAAGTTTCACGACCAGCATTAGTATCGGCATTGTTTCAATTAATAATAAAACCTCTTCGGTCCAGTCCGTTCTGAGCTGTGCTGACATGGCCTGCAATGTCGCCAAAGAAAAAGGTCATGACGGCCTTAAATGGTACAGTGAAGATGACCCAGAGCACTTACAACGGCGAAGTGAAATGCAATGGGTCAGCCGCATTAAACGAGCGATAGCTGATGATTTGTTTATACTCCACTTCCAGAGCATGAAAGGCCTCCAAAAACACTGTAGTGGCGGTGCACACGGCGAGTTTCTGGTTCGACTTAATGATGACTCAGAACTGATTTACCCCGGCTCCTTTATTCCCGCAGCCGAGCGCTACAAACTTATGCCACGTTTACATAGATGGGTGGTAAAAAATGCGTTTAAGTACTTGGCTGAATCAGGTTTAGGGTATCAGGATCAAGGAACATTTTTCATCAACTTGTCAGGTAATTCACTTAGTGACGCCTCTTTCTTTGAAGATATTCGGCATTTACTAAAAGAGTTTGAGTTCATTCCTGAACGTATTTGCTTCGAGATTACCGAAACCAGTGCTATCGACAACCTTAAGGATGCCGTAGAGTTTATTTCCGAGATCAGAGAAGAAGGTTTTAAATTTGCACTCGATGACTTTGGTGCTGGGATGAGCTCCTTTTCTTATCTTAAGAAGATTCCAGTAGATTATCTGAAAATTGATGGCAGCTTTGTCTTGAACTTGTTACACGATCCGATTGATCGTGGAATTGTTGAAGCTTGCAATGGTATTAGCCATGCAGCGGGCTTGCAGACCATTGCGGAATTTGTAGAAAACCAGGAAACCGCCGACGCACTAAAAGAAATTGGTGTAGACTTCGCTCAAGGCTTTGGTATCGAAAGGCCTGGCCCACTTCAATAACGTACTATTTGCTCCCAATGTAAGATATTTCCTACATGCTTTTGCATTATCACCTACATACTGAAGGCAAGAACAAGCGTAATATTCATTTCCATCAGGACGACGCTGATTGTCAGGACGATGACAGCAACATATGGATATGGACAAGGAAGTAAACAAGGAAGGCTGGTTACCTAAGGAATGGTAAGGGAAGCACCTATTCAAAATGCCGCATTTTTATGCGGCATTTTTCGTTTAAGACCCGAAATTAAGCACTAAGACACTCAAACACCGCATAAATTCTTACAAGCCAAACTTATGTTTTAAGATCTCCAGCCCTTCGTCACTATAGGCCGCATCAATGGATTTGAGGTTTTCTGAGGTTATCAAGGTCTCATAGGCATGGATAATATCGTAAATCCACTTCCCGGGAATGAAGCGGGTAATTTGCTGCTCTGTTATGGTTTCTTGCTCGCCTTCTAAATCCAAATGTAGCGTAAGAACCTCTTCTCCAGAAGACAATAAAAGCGATAAGTTTGAGCTTTTGAAAGTTTCCCCATAAAAGCTTATGCAAGCACCCGCCCTATCCGCAAACTGAAGCGTGTAGGTATTATCATTTAGCGTAAATTGGATTTTTTTCTCATCACCTTCGTGAATAACTACCGTAGAGCTTATTTCACAGTGGACCAAGCTCTCACTATCTTTTATTTTTAGTGTGGGCTGTGAAGACATGGACTTATACAAATGAATAATTCGCTTATCCAACATTAGCACTTTTGCTAACTTACGACGCTCCTTTATAGCAGAAAAAACCTGGGAGTTATTCAGCTGTGCTTGCCGCTCTATTCTCTGCAAAGCGCGGTTAATTGTTGACTGCAAATGGTCAAAGGCGGAACGAACAGATAACAAAGTTAGTTCATCATAATTCTGGCTCATATCCTGTGCCTATCCTGCATCAATATTTTTAGACTTATTAATCATCGTCTTCACAATATAGCAGTAAAGACCAAGAGGCGCTAAAGTGAAGTATATGGAAACA
>NZ_LWGE01001036.1:0-2446 GCF_001635315.1 Oleiphilus sp. HI0123 | reverse complement strand
AGGTATGATTCTGGTAATAAAGGTACATATTCAAGTTTGTCACATAGGAATATATGATCCGAATACTATATACCAAGAGGACAGCAGCGACGAAGGCTACCTCTTTGAGAATGCTAATGCGCGCATCATTTATATCCAAATAACGGCTACTATCGACCAACCAACTTAGGTCTTTATTAATAACCAAAAAGAATACCGTCGAGATACTGAATACCAATACAATTGCCGCCGCCGAGAACTTCTTACCAAAGGAAAGAAAGTTCTCCCTTAACTGCAATGCCATCGACTGCTTAATGAGATATTGAGCAATATCTTTCTCTCTACCTAAAGATAAATCCAGCGCCACAAACGCGCCGAGTATTAAGGTGCCCATCACAACCTTTAATAAACTATCTAAAGGGGCGCCATGAAACACTAAATTGTGAATATTCAGAGCGATACCGGCGCCTATAAATAAGCTCAGATCTAGAAAGAATTGGAAAGACACCTGACGGTCAAGTGGTTTGCGATCTATCCAGGAAATACTAAACAAACGAATAGCTAGAGCAACGAGTATGGGGAAAACCAGGGTAGTTGCCGTTATCGATTCCAATAAGGGGCAGACTTGGCCGCCATATAGCATAAAAGCAATGGCTGCTAGCAAATAATGTGCGGCCACTCGTCTCTCAACTTTCACATGCCTCATAGTTTATTTCCCTGGATAAGCAGACCGAGCCACTGATGTAATTCGCGGCTATATTATTGTGACAAATTCTATCGCTAGAAGTTTAGTGGATATATAACAAAGTACTTTCCCATATATACGAAGCTCCCAACATTTAGACTTTGTGCTGCTCATAGCGTGGACGCTCGGCTTTGGCGTCAAACCACTCTGACTTGGACTCACAGAAGATCTCATATTGCGGCCCAGGGAACTCCCCTTCAGTGATAGTTCCAAGCCTTAGTCTTATTGTTTCGGGCATATCGGTTCTTTGACTATATAAAGGACTTCCGCAGTTGCTACAGAATACGCGCTTTTTATTAGGGCTCGACATGAAAGTCTTCAAATGATCAGCGCCACTCGTAATGGTGAAGTATTGACTCTCTATAGGTGCGTTAGTAACAAATGGCGTTCCTTGAGCCTTTTTACACTGATGGCAGTGGCACATCGCAACCTCTTGGATATCAGCATCATATTGATACTGCACCTCTTCGCAAAGACAAGTTCCTTTTATCATGTATCTCTCCGGCATTTTTATCCTAATGAAACAACATAACCTGTAGACCTCTGTAGCTCAAGCATTTCTATAATGAGAAGTATTCACTCTAGCTAACACAAGTACCTTCGGCCTAAATCGCTTATCAATTCCTTTAGCATAAACCGCTACTTTTGTTAGAATAGCTCCCTTATCAGGGACTATAAAAGTTAGTATGAAAAAAGCATACTAGACAAGGGAGTATTTAAGTGCAGACCAAACTACTATTTTTTATCACGCTCTGTGTACTGGTGTTACCAAATGTGAGTGCTGAGGTTTTTCGCTGGACTGACGCCAATGGGCAAGTTCATTTCAGTGATCACGCTCGAGCGCCTTCTGCTGCAAAAGAAGTCGAGATCGACACAAGCAAAATGAATATAACCAGTGAACTCAGCTCACCCGAGCAGCTTCAACGCCAGGCAGAAGATCTGGACGCATTACGCCAGCAAAAACTCGAACAATGGCAGAGTAAACGAAAGGATCAACCTACAAAGGACGATTGGTGTAATTGGGCACGATCTTATTTACAGACGATTGTAGGTCGTGTTGTTTTTCTCGATGACAATAATCAAGCTGTCAAGGTCTCTGAAAAAGAACGGAAGGAACGGGCCCAGAAATTAGCGAAAGATATAGAAAAACGATGCTAAAGCTAAGTTCCGTTGCGCTGACGTTCGCACTGATCTTTACGTCCTCGGTTCATAACGCACACGCCCAGATATACAAATATCAAGGTAGTGATGGTAAGTGGCACTATAGCGATAAAAAACCTGTTTCCAAGCAAACAAAAGTTGAGAGTATAAACTACCACAGCAAAACTAAGAAAACGCTTAAACCTCATCTCGTGCTTTCACACAGTGACAATGGAACTGACTTTATAGTTCACAACCCCTATTTTGCACCAATTCAAATATTCTTAAGTGTTGGCACGCATAAACTAAGCAAGCTTATTCCAGAAAATTCACAAGAAGCGGTATACCAAAGCCCGACCCGCATTTTTTCTGGCGAACATCGCTTCTACTATGTAATCGGCTCCCCTGACAGTCGTCATACACAAAGCCACTACTTACCACCATTCAAAAACTTTAAACCAATGAAAGTCACGCAAAGCTTCAAGGGCCGCTTTAGCCACAATTCGCAACCAAGCCTATATGCAATCGATATTGGTATGACAGTAGGAACCCAGATTAGCGCAGCGCGCGGTGGAGTCGTTA
>NZ_LWGE01001035.1:0-350 GCF_001635315.1 Oleiphilus sp. HI0123 | reverse complement strand
AGCGGTAACGATTAACTATGGCTTTGTGAATACCATTGCAGCGATGTTAGTCGTTGCAGCGGTTTTCTTTATTACCGGTTTTCCAATTGCTTACTACTCAGCTAAACACGGTTTAGACATTGATCTTTTGACGCGAGGTGCCGGGTTTGGCTACTTAGGCTCCACAGTCACGTCACTTATTTATGCTTCGTTTACTTTTATCTTCTTTGCGATTGAAGCCGCTATTCTCGCATCGGCTTTACATGCCTTGCTGGGTATTCCGCTATCGATCGGGTATTTCATTTGCGCTGTGGCGGTTATCCCTATTGTGATCCGGGGGATTACCACTATTTCGCGTTTTCAAGTCGGGA
>NZ_LWGE01001034.1:0-2852 GCF_001635315.1 Oleiphilus sp. HI0123 | reverse complement strand
GATAGCAAAGCCTTAACTTTTCGAAATAATTTTGACTAATTCGGTAGTCATTGCTGGGTTGTTTTGGCAATCCTAAGAAATTGCACGCTTAGCTAGTAGCTCGACGTCTGAGACGAGCGGTGTTTACTGAATATAGATGTAAAGTTTATCAAAGATTAATACGTATCCTTAGTCTTCGATTACCCGGGCTCAGTTAAGTGATTGAAGGGTGATAAAGCAGTAGCTTAGATCTAATCGCCTTGCTGCCATTCAACAAAACCGCCATCAAGACTATACACTTCTCTACAGCCTTGACTGGCGAAAAATTCAGCCGCGCCTTGACTACTGTTGCCGTGATAGCAAACCACAATTAGTGGCTTTTCTTTATCCATGTCAGATAAATACTGTTGTACATTGTCATTCGAAATATGAACCGAGCCTTCTATATTTCCTGAAGCAAATGAAGCGGGGTCTCGAATATCCACCAAAGAACACGCCTTCTCCCTCATTAAAGACCTGGCTTGCGGAACTGAAATACACTTATAACTCATTGCTAACTCCTGCTTTTTAATATAACGATTCGTTCCTAAGCCCTGTGCTTCTCTATAAACTTATGCACCGACTTCTTAGGCACTTTGCTAAGCTGCTGAATAAAAGAGAACGGTAAATCATAAATACCGTAGCGCTCACCAATATCCTCTAACATAGCTAACCACAGCTTGGCAGTCATCTCTGAATCATACAAGGCACGGTGAAAACTACCCGATGAGATTGAGCTAACAGTATCAAGGTTCGCATACTGAACCAAAGTTCCTAACTTATGATTCGGCGCATCCTGAAAAATACGCCTAGAAGCGAGCAAAGAACAGGCAAAGTCTCCCGGATAGGAGCAAGAAACTCGTGATAGTTCAGCATCAAGAAAGCGTTTATCAAAAGAGGCGTTATGAGCGACTAGGTTATGCCCGGCAATAAAATCATTAAAGCGCTTCATCACCTCTTCACAGGGAGCCGCCTTGCTCAACATTGCATTGCTAATACCGGTATAATCTTCAATAAAAGCACTGATGCGAATACCGGGGTTCATTAGGGATTGAAAGCTATCTGTAATCTCCCCACCTTCAATCAGCACTGCACCAATTTCTATCGCACGTTCTCCCATATCAGGAGATAAGCCACTCGTCTCAAAGTCCAGTACGACAATCGTATCTGCTCGTTTTGCGTTCATTAGGTCTAGCCATTTCCAATCATTAATTTGCGCTTAGAGTACACTATCTTCCGGATGAGAATAAGGTGATGCTTGGAAAAGCTCGACTCCAAAACAGAGGAGTGACAAAGCAATAAAACTTTTATAGGTAGGATAGAAACAGGCTCTGATTTTTAACTGATTTCATATCAAGGCAACCCGTAAAACTATCGAAAAGTACTTTGAGAAAATTCATCAGCTTTATGAGCAGAAAAAAAGCCATCTCAAGTGAGATAGCTTTAGTTCTGGGTGATTTCCTTAAGTGCTGGCAACAATAGTGTACTTCAGGCTTAGATAGAATTAGGACTTCTTTTGTCTACGAGCAAAGCTTAAGCCTACTAAACCCAAACCAAGAAGCGAAAGCGTAGCAGGTTCTGGAACATCGATTAAAGGTACTGAAACCGAGGTGACTGACGTGACCGTCATTCTGGTGTTTGCTAAGAAATACTGCTGTGGATCTGAAACCTGGTAAAGGTAAGTTTCAGCCGATATCGTTGGGCTACCCGGTCCGGTTCCAAATGGTCCAGTGCCTTCGGCCCACGTACTGATATTTATTTCAGATCCACCTTCCTTTACGTTAATTGTTGACAAACCGAATTCAGTGATTGAAACCCTCGCCTCACGAATACCGCGGTCGTATTCAACCATATTTTCGGTGGCCAGATGATAATCAATACTAGCCTGCCAGTCCGAGTCGTCGTAACTAATCAAATCCGCATAATTAATTCCAAACAAAGTCCATTCAATTGAACAAGCTCCATCAGCATTTCCATCCAGCGCGTTACAATACGTATACGTTGGAGTTCCATCATCATAAAATGTACTCGCCCGAGTCCCTTCGTTATCGAATGTAAAAGACCATGATAATGAATCGCCGACATTAAGCCCGGTCACGTCACTCTGTGCAACCTGAGTAACCCAAGTTTCCGTAACGATGGCTGCATTTGCTGACATCGAACCTAATGCTAAAACCCCTACAGCGGCTAATTTTTTTAACGTAAATTTCATAATAAGCACCTATAAAAAAGAAACTCTTACATCAAAAAAAAATTAAGCAAATTCAATACAAACTTATACTCTACGAAACCTCAATTCATTAGACTCAACTCGAGAGACCGAAGCTATAACAAGAAATACGTATAGAGATATAATGAATTTCACATATTTTGACCTTATAAAATCATGACCATCTTCTACTAAAGGCAAGTGTAAAATACCTTACTACAAGCTGTTATGTTCAGTGAAGGATAATATTTTAAGCCTTTAGTTTACCCCTTAACCTTATAAAGATAGACCATTAAGAGAAATAAGAAAATATTCGATCTGAATCAGCAGTGTTCGACTCAATTCTATATAGCTTCCATCAGAAAACCGCCCCTCTCTTTTGAACATCCTAGATAATGCAAAAAGGCTGATTTGATTTATTGCCAACGTCTTCGGCGGTTTCCTGGTTTTTACAATTATTACTGGAAGAGCGCTAACTAAAGAACATTAAGGTTTATTCTTCTCGTGCCAATTGAACCGTTTACAAAGGAAAACGCTTAAGTAATGCCCTGCAGCGGCTGAAAGACTTGCAGCGATACCTGAAGATATATCGTTTGTCGCCACATAGAATAGACCTCCCGCGATA
>NZ_LWGE01001033.1:0-8440 GCF_001635315.1 Oleiphilus sp. HI0123 | reverse complement strand
GCTGTAAGAGGTTTAATATAGAAAGCTATATTTCCAAGATTGTACCAGTTCAATCTTGTAAACATCGCTTGAGCAGCTTGAGATATCCCTAGGCCTATAACGAAATCATGTTGATCCATGAGCTTTTTGATCAAAGCAACGCCTAGGCCTCTCATTCTCCATTTTTCATCGACCGAGAGGTCAATGGCACAGCACCCTGAGTAAACCTTATCGGCATAATTAACCGTACACTTTAAACCATACTGGGTGCCGACAACATCATTCCCGTCCCAAGCGATATATCGGGGGTTTTTGATGTTATTTGAAAATAGCCAATCGTTGTACTCGGGGGAGTGTCGCAAAGGGCTATTTACAAAAGCTTGTTTAAGGAATGAGTCGACACCTTCCGTTTCATTGTCTGTAACGGTTTCACGAATTCGATCCTTAAAACGCACGGCAAGCCTGTCAAAAACTTTTTGTTGATTGTTTTTCGTTTGGCTTTTTTTAGCACTCATCATTACCAACCCAAATCAACCTTGTCTATTAACTGTGCATGGAGGTGTAAATATTGAGTTGTTTTACGTTTGCTTTCAATATCATTGTAAATAAAGTCTGCTTGTTCAGTGCTCGTGTTTAATGCTTCTGCTAACTCTGATGATGGCTTTTCGTTGTTATAGAACCACAGCGCTACATCCATTTTGTTATATGGAAGAGCGAAGTAAAATTCGTCCTGCCCCTGGCTTAGGCTGTAGGTGTCGGTAGTGGGGGTGGCACTACAGATTTCTTCAGGCAGCCCTAGGTGACGAGCTAATTCATATACTTGTGTTTTATATAGGTGAGCAATTGGTTTGATGTCTGCTAAACCGTCTCCACCTTTGACAAAGAAGCCTTGATCATATTCAACTCGATTAGGTGTACCCACTACAGCATAGTTCAGCCGATCTGCATGGAAATAGTCCATATTTTTACGGATACGTTGCTTAAAGTTTGTTGCTGCTACAATTGTCAGGTACTCATTTAAACCCAAACGCTTTTGCTGCTGCTTGCCGGACGGGTCTTCAACGACAAGTTTGAAGTGGTTAATTTGTCCTTTAGCCCCTCCATCGATCACTATTTTATTTTTCCAACCTTCGCAATACTCTGGGAAGGTCTTTTTGATCGCTTGATCGCGCCATTCATAACAACCTATTGCTTCTAGTGCTGGGGCAATATCTTGAACTGTATACTCGATGCCGAGGTGCTCGGCTAGAGCTCTACCTCTCTCTAAGCTAGTTGAAGAAGAATCTGTTTCTGGCATTAAGATTCCAAATACTTTTTTCGGGCCAAGTGCACTGACAGCTAAAGCTGCACTAACTGAGCTGTCTATTCCACCAGATATTGCGACGACCAAGCCGCGACGGTGTAGCGTTTTTCGTAAGGAGTCTCTAATAAATCCCCCAATGCGTTCTACCTCAGCTGCATGGTCTAACTGGGTGTATTGTTTAAGTAGGTTTTCAACTTGGCTATTCATTAGTGATCTCTTCTTTCCGTAAATGAGTTATTTGCGCGCATTGGCAAAGCTTGCTAGCTCGTGACGTTTTATTTTTCCGCTACTTGTGCGAGGAAATTCACTGACCCAGAAAATTTCCTTAACTTGTTTGTGAGGCGGTAGATTTTTCCGGCAATGATAGCGGATCGGTTTTGGGTCTTCACCAAAGCCCTGTTTGAGAATTACAAAAGCAGCGATGACTTCGCCTAGCAGCTCGTCTTTGATTCCAGTGACAGAAACCTCGCTAACAGCATCACACTCCAGGATAACTTCTTCAATTTCTTCTGGGTGAATACGGTTAGCGCCAGATTTAATCATTTGTTTCTGGCGGCCTTTGATGTAATAGAAACCATCAATATCTCTGTAGCCCAAATCGCCGGTGTGTAGCCAGTCACCTGTAATTGTTTGTTCCGTAGCCGTTGGGTTGCTCAAATATCCTTGCATGATATTGTCTCCCTTGGCAATAAGTTCACCTGTCTCGTTTGGCCCCAATAGTTTGCCGCTTTCATCGCTAATCGCTAACTCTACATCAGGTATTGGGATGCCGATTGAGCCGGCTTTTTCTAGTAGTCTGGCTGGCGGCAGGTAGGTGAGCCTTGCTGACGCTTCAGTTTGTCCATACATGACGTAAATATCGGTGTTAGGTAGTGCCTCTAGTAACTCTTTGGTAGTCGTAACACTCATACTTCCACCTGCCTGGGTAATATATCTAAGTTGCGGATGTATTTTGGCAAAGCTAGTCTTATGTAAAAGAATTTGAAATGTTGAGGGTACACCAGAAAAACCCGTAATGCTTGCTTTGTTTAAGTCTTCAGCAATGAGTTTAGGGTAGAGCATTGACTGCCCTAAGCAAATACTTGCCCCAGCATAAATATGAGTTTGTAATACTGAGTTGCCGTAGCTGTATGTGAATGGTAATACGCAATAGGTGCAGTCGGTCGCACTTAAGCTCAGGTATTGGACAATTGATTGAGTATTAGCAAGCAGGTTACTATGAGAAAGCATGACACCTTTAGGGTCTCCTGTGGTGCCAGAGGTAAACAAGATTAGCGCGTTGTGCTCAACAGCTGGGATTACCCACTGGTCTAAGTCGGGTTTCGCTGCTTCCGTGTCTAATAATAGCTCAAATTCATTTGCCTCTACCTTGAGGTGTTGAACTGAGTTTTCTAAGTTTATTGCCAAATTATTTTTGGTGATGGCTAACTTCGCTTGAGAGAAATCCAGAATATGTTGAACTTCTCGAACAGCACTTTGGCTGTGCAGTGGAATAACAGTAATGTCTAGAGACCAGCAAGCATAAAGGAGAGCGATATATTCAGCGGAATTTTCCAGGCATATAACAGCTTTGTCGTTGCTAGGAATATTCAATGATTTAATCTTCTTCCTATAGATGTTAACAAGGCAAGCTAGCTGGTAATAGCTAAGATTCCTTGCTTCGTTAACACTATATGTTACGGCAGTCCGGTCTGGAGTAGAATGAGCATGCTTCGCCAGCGCACTTAATATGCTTGCTATCGTCATACTATGCAGATTTCTTAGAAATATAAGCTAGTAGGTTGTTGATTGAGTCAAGGTTTTCAGGAACCATCTCTTCATCTTCAACGGTGATGTTAAAATCATCCTCAAGCAGTGCAATGACTTCGAGTATTCCCATGGAGTCTAGAATGCCTTTATCCAAAAAAGAGTCATCATTTTTGAGTTCGTCTTGATTGTCTGTGAACATGTAGTTCTCAAGGATAAATGTTCTTAGCGTTGCTTCATTGCTCATAGTGTTTCCTAAATCTTAAATAAAAAGATGTTGTTACATTATTGTAAGGATTATTTATTCTAACTGATTCTGTGTAACTCGGTATCATTAGAGTGATGGTTTTTGAAATTACTCTCAAATTGATCAATAAAATGATGGTGCCAGGCTTGGGTTGATAAGACGGATACAAGCGCTGTGTTGTCTTTTTGGCTAATTGCCTTACCTGATTTGATTTTTTTCAATAGTAGCGCCACTTTGTTTGGGTTGAAGTAATTGCTGTCTTTCAAAGAATTCTCGCTTAGTAAGCTTTCAACGTATTCGGGCGTACTGTCACTAAAAAAGGATGGTATGTTAGGTGCTCTATAAGGCTGTTTATAACGCTGGACAATAGTATTTGGCAAACGATTTTGCATCGCTTTTTTTAGAATGTACTTTTCGTTGAACGCTTTCATCTTGAGTTTTGGGTGCAATTGGCTGGCGAACTCAATCACATTGTGATCAAGAAAGGGGAAGCGACCTTCAACTGAGTTTTTCATTAACATTCTATCCCCTTGAGAGTTGAGCAAGTAACCTGCCATCAAGGTTTTACTCTCAAGGTATAAGGATTTATTGAACGGCTTCCATGAATCAAACCGATCTGGTAATGAGGCGATAAGTCTCTCCTCTGCATTAACATTTAATTCTGATGATAAGGCGTCACTATAGAAAATTTTTGCTTTTGAAGTTGATGCGATCCTTGGCAAATGTGAGAAAAGAGGATGGTTCGGTTGGTCTACACCTCCACCAAAAAAAGCTTTCAAGAAGGAGCCGGCTCGGTCACGAGACATATCTAAATAAGGATATAAGCGCTTGATTAATAAAGGGCGCCAGGATGAGTCAGGCTGGCGTGACCAGAACTCTCTAAGTTTGGCTTCTTTAAAAAGGTCATAACCACCGAATATTTCGTCCGCTCCTTCTCCTGTTAGTACTACCTTGTAGTTTTGCTGTCGAGCCAGGGCTGATAAGCGACCCATAGGGATGGGCGCTGTACGTACAATAGGGCTTTCAGTGTGCTTTATGCAGTCCAAGAAGTCATCCGCAATATTGCTGTACTTGCACTGTGTTGAAAAGTGACTGGTGTTTAAGTGTTCGACCATGGTTTTTTGGTGCTTGCTTTCATCCAGGTCAGCATCTTCGAAAGTGAGTGAAAAGGTGCTGAGGTCTCCGTGATCCAGGTGTTTGATGAGTGAAACCAGGATCGATGAATCTAAGCCGCCCGAAAGATAGGCTCCAACGGGGACGTCAGCCCTTAAACGAATGCGAACGGCTTCTTCTAGAAGTTCAGATACCTTCTGCGCTGCAATCTTTTCATCTACTATGTGTGGGGCGGTTCCAGATGAAAATGGATAATCCCAGTATTGGCGTCGCGTTAAGTTTCCTTTCTCAAAAACAACCTGCTCTCCTGGTTTAACCTCGTAGACATTCTCAAATGCTGTGTTAGGAGAGACAGGTGCCCAATAGCTAAGTATTTGGTCTAAAGAGTTTAGGTTTAGTTTTGGTGCTGAAGGAAGTGTACACAGTATGGCTTTAACTTCTGATGCAAAAGCGAGTGATTGTGCTTGCTGGCTATAAAATAGTGGAGATATACCTACCCGGTCACGAGTTAGAACGGCTCGTTGTTGTTTTTTATCCCAAAGTGCTATTGCGAACTGGCCGTTTAAGTGGTTAACAAAATCCAGGCCATATTCTTCGTAAAGGTGAACGATAACTTCGGTGTCGGTATGGGTATAAAATTGGTGGCCTTTAGCAATTAATACTTCTCGCAGTTCAGGGAAGTTGTATATCTCGCCGTTAAAACTAACCCAAACTGATTTATCTTCATTATGAATAGGCTGCTCACCACCCTGAATATCGATGATGCTCAAACGCGTATGAACCAATAAGGCTTGGCTATCTAGATAGTAAGCTTGTCCGTCAGGGCCTCGATGGCGTAATTGTCCTGCCATTTGCTTGGCAAGTGCATAGCGATCTTTTTCAAACGGGGGGAGGCCAAACAAACCTGCTATTCCACACATAGGTTAACTCTCGATGTCGCTGCTTGAACTTATATCAGAATTTGATTGTATGTGTAACTGGATTATTGTATCCAGCATACCTTGAGTTGGCGTTAAGTTACTTTGACACTTCAGGTTGCATTCTTTCGAGAGAGCAACAAGTTGTGATTCATGGATATCAAGATAGGATTTTTTTAATTGTGCTATCTTGCTTGATCCTATTGAATTTGCAAATTGCGCTCCATGTTTATACCAGTAATATACTACTCGGTGCGTTCTTCCTGCTTTAGCAAGCGCGATACGAATTCTTACGTTTGGGTGTAGATCACTTGTCCATGCATAATCATTGATTAGCTGCCATCTGTTCTTATCAAATATTGTGTTCTGGCTATTGGCCATTTCTACATTACTATTGTTTAGGTAGGTGAGGATGTATAGGTCGAGCTGGTCTCCGAAGGCTCCGTATAAGCCTCGCGTTAAATTGGTTGGTTGTGGAAAGTGAGGTTTCCAGTTGGTCGCTCGAGTTGTATCGAGTGTTAGGCCATTTAGTGTTTTTGGTAGCTTAGGTTGGCTTACCTGGTATTCTCTATTTTCTGGTGGGCTAAGTGCTAGTTGGGAAATGATTAGTAAAACTGTGCAAGCTGTTAACGAGAGAATTTGTTGTTTCAATGGCTGCGATGTATCTTGTTTTACAGGTGACTCTTGTTCGCCTTCTGCATCGAAGTGGCGGTCGATGAAAAACCATGGAAGCATCACGGCACCGAACACAATCCACCCTAAAGTATCATGGTCTTCCATTAAAGGGTGGCTAACGCCCTCATAATAGGCGATGAGTAATAGAATGAAGACCCGAATCCAGTTTCCGATCATTGCAAGTGTTGCGGCAATCGCAAGGCTTATCAATGCATGACGAAAACGTCTTCTATTAAACGCTGAGGAAATCAATGCTAGTGACAAAGCCGTCATAAAATACTTTAACCCTGAACAGCCCCCAGCAACATGAACTACGCCGGTGGTGACGGTAAAGTAGTTTCCTTCAACAAGTACCGTTAGTGATAGTAGGGAGGCAAGGTAAGAAACAACTTTAACAGTCAGTGTTTGTAAGAAAGGGATTGCCAGGTACCAGAAAGGCATCGCCATTAAGACGACACTCCATGCAATGATAATATTACGAGTACTTGCAAAGCCTAGAACTATTGCGCTAAATAAGGGCAGCGATAAAGCAAGGCATAAAAAAAACAGTGTTTTTATATCCAGAGCTTGAGATAAAACAAACCCGGCGGTCAGAAGAATGACAGCAGGTAATAATAGATAGTTCGGTTGAACTTTGTTCGATCCAAGGTTCTTATATGAAAAATAGGCGCTTAAAGCGAGAAGGATATAGCCCATATCCAAATCGCCAGCAGTGGTCCAGTGAGTATGAAGTTGAACTAAACGGCTGGGGTAGAAAGTTCCTAGATAACATAGCAACAGGGCAAAAATTGCCGCTAACCACAGCACAGGCTGCCTAGCGATCCGTGTCATAACTTCATCCAAAGTGTAGCTGTACCGCAATGTACGTGAGTCGTTAACGGCTTAGTCGTTCGTTGCGGTAAACAGTTGTAAAACTGCTAAGGTTATTAAAATGCTTTGTAATGGTGTTAAGCTTAGCTGAAAAATAAGGTTAGTGAAAACTATATAAAAGTAACTAATAGTAACTTCGCGACCGATATTGCTCATATAAGACAACTTAAAACGACCTCAATTATGAAAAGCCCAAATATCCGCTGGCACGACCATCAAATCCAAAGAGAAGACCGTGCTAAGCAAAAACATCAAAAGCCCTGCATGATCTGGTTTACCGGCCTTAGTGGTGCAGGTAAGTCTAGTGTCGCGAATGCCTTAGATGCGATGCTCTACGAGAAAGGTAAGCATACCTACCTTTTAGACGGTGACAATGTTAGGCATGGATTGACGAAGGATCTGGGTTTTTCTGCTCAAGACCGAATTGAAAATATCAGACGAATTGGTGAGGTAGGAAAACTTTTTGTCGATGCGGGTTTGATTGTCCAGTCTGCGTTTATTTCTCCTTTTAATTCAGATCGACAAATGGTGAGAAAGCTCTTCCCTATAGGGGAGTTTATTGAGGTTTATATTTGTACTGATCTTAGTGTTTGTGAGCGGAGAGACCCGAAAGGTTTGTATAAAAAGGCGAGGGCTGGAGAGATTCGAAACTTTACGGGTATTGACTCTACATATGAAGCCCCCGAAGATCCTGAACTCGTGGTTGACGCGGGTGTTTTAAGTATAGAAGGTGCAGCAAAGGAAGTTTTTGATTACTTGGTTTTGCGTGGATATGTCTAGCAAACACTAGAATGGCTTGCTTTGAATATAGAGCTTAGCTACAGTGAAAATCTGGAATTTTAATCATAGGGTTTAAAGGATGAAGTTTAATAAAGTTGGGCGATTGTTCATATCTGCTGTATTAGTAAGTATGTTGATTGCCTGCGGAGAAACTGATCAGAAAGAGCTTAACGCGAATCATCTAGCGAGAGCTAAAGCTTATGCCGAGCAAGGTCAATATAAAGCCGCGACAATTGAATATAAAAATGCGGTGAAGAAGTCGGGTGGCGAAGCCTCTTCAATTGTTCAATATGCCGAGATGTTGATTAAATTAGGGCAATATGACGCGGCGCTTAGCTTATTGGAGCAGGTGAGTACCGACAAGGATGAAAGTTACTATGTCGCACTGGTTGAGTCTTATCAAGGTAAGCACAAGTACTTATCTGCTGAGCTTGTTCTGGATGAGCACTTAAGTGGCAATAGCGTTGAGCTTCAAATGCTTCGTGCGCATAACTTGTTAGGTTTGAACGAGCTTGAACAAGCAGTCAATGCCTATCAGAAAATTCTTAATGACGAGGCAGGGAATGACCTCGCTACCCTAGGAAAAGCAACTGCTTTAGTAAGATCTAACCAGGTAAAAGAATCGAAAGGCTTGCTTAATTCCATACCTAAGGGTGCCAAGGCTTTTAGTAAAGCAAGAATTCTATTGGCTGGTATTGCAATTGGTGAACAGAACCTGGAACAGGCCGAAGATATTCTGACCGATTTGCTTTCTACTATGGATAATACAGATATTATTGAGCCGGAAAAAGCCGTTGTATTAGAACGGCT
>NZ_LWGE01001032.1:0-278 GCF_001635315.1 Oleiphilus sp. HI0123 | reverse complement strand
AATTGCCGCCAGAGCGAGCCCCGCCACTGACTCCCAGCCTGTTCGACCCATCGCAGACTCGCCTATTTAATTGACGCTCCTAAGTTCTCAATCCATGCACTGTCAGCCTTTGCGGCAGGCCGGTGGGGCAACTGTCGGCTAGAGATCCATTCGCCAGGCACTTTTCGGTCAAATCGACCAAAATACGACCTGCTTTGGGCGCTGTGAAGCTAAATTCTGGGGCTTAGGCAATAAAAATGAGCAGCAATTTCGGGTATGATACTTCAGCTTAGGGGTGA
>NZ_LWGE01001031.1:0-270 GCF_001635315.1 Oleiphilus sp. HI0123 | reverse complement strand
AGATATTCTGAACCCGGTATGCCATCTACAAGTCTTTGACGCGGCTTAATAGTCTTTAAATTCGAAGCCTGACCGGAACCTTTGTGGCTGGAAGCACCACCCGATTTCTCTGCTTTGGCCTTCTCTGCTTTGGCCTTCTCTGCTTTGGCCTTCTCTGCTTTNGCCTTCTCTGCTTTAGCTTTCTCTGCTTTAGCTTTCTCTGCTTTAGCTTTCTCTGCTTTAGCCTTCTCTGCTTTAGCCTTCTCTGCTTTGGCTTTTTCTGCTTTAGCC
>NZ_LWGE01001030.1:0-563 GCF_001635315.1 Oleiphilus sp. HI0123 | reverse complement strand
CCTACAAGCAGTAGGCATATAACCAAGTAATCTTGCGGAACTTCGTGGGCTGTCACCTTGTTTGCAAAAACACGCAAACAAGCCGCCATTCCACTCCGTCGCGCAAATTGCGGCGTTATATGCGCAAAAGTACCAAACACTTGTACGCGGTTTTCTTAGTTTTGTGCAAAGATGGCCTTCTTATAAAGTCAGGTTATCATCAAGGTTCAGTGTTCTAAAAATTAGTTTTTTGCTCAGCGTAATCGGGTCACTTTGATGGGTGGTTTCGTTGACAGTTCAGGTAAGAATTTAGGGTTTATCGTGGTCAAAATCAGATAAACAAAATAAAAATTATTGTATGGTTTATTGCGTCGTTTCTGAGTTCTTAACAATAAATTAAGAGCATAAGGTCAAAAGACTAAAAGCAAAAATCATATAACCAGGCCATCTTTCGGATCTTCGTTTTCTGTCACCGTTTATGCAAAGAAACGCATAAACGTCGCCATAAAACTCATCCCGCAAATGGCGGCGTTATATTTCAGGGAGAATTCAGTGCACGATTTTGTAGGCCGATGGAAAATTAA
>NZ_LWGE01001029.1:0-320 GCF_001635315.1 Oleiphilus sp. HI0123 | reverse complement strand
CGACATCTCGGACACTGCGCCCTTTATCAACAACTTCTTGTGCAACTTCGAGTCTAAATTCTGGAGAGTATGTTGGTCTTGTTCGTTTGCTCATTTTGATACCTAGTTAGTTGATGGTGATAATATCACCTCTAATTAGGTGGCCAAAATTAGTGTGCCACTACATTTACCTCTAGTTTTTCACACTAACAGGTAAGGATTCTTTCTTTGTCCTCCTGATGTCCGTTTTTAAAAAATGATATTTCTCCGATCATGCATTCTCAATTTACGACGAAGGAGAAATAACAATGACCACTCAATCCACACGATTTAAAAATAAT
>NZ_LWGE01001028.1:0-469 GCF_001635315.1 Oleiphilus sp. HI0123 | reverse complement strand
AAACCAGCCCGGCACCGGAATATTCGCAAAGTGTGGAAACAGAACAAAACCATCTTTAGGCAACAAAGGTAAGTCAAAAGCATAATCTGTAATGCCCCCATCTTGGGGTCCTAGGGATTTTGCCTCCATATATCGCAAAACCCTCTGAAGCTCCCGTCTGCCGTGGCCTGTAGAGGGCTATTAATTTCTAATTCACCAAAAATTTGTTATCTTCTTTGACCTTTAGGTCAAAGAATGAGCAGAGACAAACGGCTATCAATTCTCACTGCCGCGGAAATCGAGGATTTATACAGCGTTCCTTCCTTCAACGAGTCTTATCAGCGGTTTTACTTCGCGCTAAATGATAAAGAACTTGCGGAGCTATCCAGAATACGGCAACGCAAGTACCGTTGTGTTGCCGTTGCATTGTTGGGCTACTTCAAATGCAAACCGATCCTGCTCAACCCGAGTTATAAATCCATGCAGGATG
>NZ_LWGE01001027.1:0-752 GCF_001635315.1 Oleiphilus sp. HI0123 | reverse complement strand
ACCAAGCCCGTCAATGACAATGAGCTCTTTTCTGCCATTCTCAAACATGTCAAAGGTATCAGACAAAAGCAAAATCAAGCGCTATGCCCTCAGGAACAGCACCTTTCGGAACCAATCGAGCAGGTACAAACTGCCTCTGCGCCAGAGGAAAGCAGAATAAGTCAGGAGCTGTCGACTGAAGTCGAGGAAGTCGAGGAAGTCGAGGAAGTCGAGGAAGTCGAGGAAGTCGAGGAAGTCGAGGAAGTCGAGGAAGTCGAGGAAGTCGAGGAAGTCGAGGAAGTCGAGGAAGTCGAGGAAGTCGAGGAAAGTTTAAGCTCGGATCAACAAGAATCAAATAACACTGATGAACCAACAGAAAACGAAAATTCTTTAAACAAGACAGAACCGCCTCCAGCACTTCAAGAATACCTGAGCGAAATTCATGACCTAAGCCCTGAGCCTGAGCCTGAGCCTGAGCCTGAGCCTGAGCCTGAGCCTGAGCCTGAGCCTGAGCCTGAGCCTGAGCCTGAGCCTGATAATTTTGTTGACGAGGCCCCTGATTCGTCAAGCAATAATTTTGGCTCNTCAACAGGCCNTCCCGCTGGCNTGCNCGACCAAAATATTGGCCTGCGAACTAGCCTGGGAGACGAGCAACATTATCGGAGTGCCTTATAGCAATTCGTCGCTGAAGTTGGCGAGATCAGACAGCACTTAAACTCTGGGCTCAGCGCTATCAACAAACAAATGAACACTGAGAAAGCAAGCCGCTTACG
>NZ_LWGE01001026.1:0-699 GCF_001635315.1 Oleiphilus sp. HI0123 | reverse complement strand
GATGACCCCCTAGCCCAAACAGTGCTCTACCCCCCAGGGTGATACACGAGGCGCTACCTAAATAGCTTTCGAGGAGAACCAGCTATCTCCGAGTTTGATTAGCCTTTCACTCCTAGCCACAAGTCATCCCCTCATTTTTCAACATAAGTGGGTTCGGTCCTCCAATCAGTGTTACCTGATCTTCAACCTGCTCATGGCTAGATCACTCGGTTTCGGGTCTAATCCCAGCAACTAAACGCCCTATTAAGACTCGGTTTCCCTACGGCTCCCCTATACGGTTAACCTTGCTACTAAAATTAAGTCGCTGACCCATTATACAAAAGGTACGCAGTCACAGAACAAGTCTGCTCCCACTGCTTGTACGCATACGGTTTCAGGATCTATTTCACTCCCCTCACAGGGGTTCTTTTCGCCTTTCCCTCACGGTACTGGTTCACTATCGGTCAGTCAGGAGTATTTAGCCTTGGAGGATGGTCCCCCCATCTTCAGACAAGATAACACGTGTCCCGTCCTACTTAATATGTGACTATTGAATCTTCGTGTACGGGGCTATCACCCACTATGGCCGCACTTCCCAGAGCGTTCCACTAATTCAATAATCATCGGCTAATCCCCGTTCGCTCGCCGCTACTAAGGGAATCTCGGTTGATTTCTTTTCCTCCGGGTACTTAGATGTTTCAGTTCTCCGGGTTTGCTTCT
>NZ_LWGE01001025.1:0-684 GCF_001635315.1 Oleiphilus sp. HI0123 | reverse complement strand
CCGAAGCGATAAGCCTATTAGCTCACAGGCTTTCACTCTTCTGGCTCCAGCACTAACGGCTTCATCAATCAGCTCCACATAATATTGCCTATCTGGAAGCATGGTTAGCTGTCCTCGTCTTCCCCCCAGTAGGCATTGAGCTTTTTTCTGAGCACCAACAATGCAGCAGTTTCAGCAAGTGCTGCATCTTTGCGTTTTAGCTCCTTCTCTAACTGCTTAATACGCTTCTTATCTGCTTTGCGCTCTGCAGCTTCCTGTTTCTTACGCTGAGCCTCAGTCATATTGTTGTTAATACAAGATTGTTTCCATTGCTTCACCTGATCAGGGTACAGCCCTTTTTCTCGGCAATACTCACTTAGCTCTATCTCCGACATCATGGCGGTTTCCAGAACAATTGAAAACTTTGCTTCTGGAGACCAGTTATCTGGACTACTACTTTTTGTCACACTTGAACCTGGTAATTGAAATTTATCTCGCCAGGAATACAAGGTGGATAGGTTTATGTTTTCCTGGGCTGAAAACGTTCTTAATGATAACCCACTTTCAAGCCACTTCTTAACAATGGCTTCTTTAAACTCTTTTGAATAATGCTTCACTCATATTCTCTTACCGCCTCCTATTCAATTATTAAAAATTAACAGAGGCGACAACTATCCTGACACAGGGGGATGTCAATACTTTTAT
>NZ_LWGE01001024.1:0-684 GCF_001635315.1 Oleiphilus sp. HI0123 | reverse complement strand
TTCTCCGGGTTTGCTTCTTACACCTATGTATTCAGTGCAAGATATCTAACTTATGTTAGATGGGTTTCCCCATTCGGAAATCGTTGGGTCAAAGCTTGTTTACCAGCTTACCAACGCTTATCGCAGGTTACTACGTCCTTCATCGCCTCTGACTGCCAAGGCATCCACCGTATGCGCTTAGTCACTTAACTATATAACCCGAAGTAGTCTTCTAAGACGACCTTTTACCATCTTAGTACTTAAGTTATATATATGACCATTCGTAACGTTTTCGCCGGATAACGCTTGATATGAATCTCATTTCTTTCGTTATCCATGATTAAATTATTCGCTGATATGTGAATAATCTAATCACTTAGCAATGAGTTGCATTATGTCATCACAACATAAAACAACGTCTACTATTACTTACCTAATTGTTAAAGAGCTTCTAATCGCATGATTAGAAATAAATACACTTTACTTAATTCAAACTTAAACCAAGCAAATACACTTATTTATAATCATTTCAATTTTGGAAATTGGTGGAGCTATGCGGGATCGAACCGCAGACCTCCTGCGTGCAAGGCAGGCGCTCTCCCAGCTGAGCTATAGCCCCAATCCCAGAGCATTTTATCCTCTGCTTTAACGTTCATTAAAGTCAGACTCAAAAAATCGTAGATTTTAGTTAATCTAGGCAAATGA
>NZ_LWGE01001023.1:0-4532 GCF_001635315.1 Oleiphilus sp. HI0123 | reverse complement strand
TATCCAAGTTCCTTTACGGCTTTTAAGATATTTTCGGGGAGACCAAGNTGCTCAAATTGAGGCGTGGAGTCTGTCATAGCTAGGAATGCCTATCGATAAAATGGTTCTGACGCGAGGACAGAATAAAAGGGCGGCAATTATACGCAGATTTGAGAAAAAAAGCTTTGATTATTTTTTGATCGACTCTAAGGCTTCCTCTGCCCAGCTTAACCAGGCTTGTTCGCCAATGATTCCGCGCCTTAGTGTAAGGTAGGGAAGTTTATAGTTGGCTTGCTTCTCTGGGGGCAGGCTTAAGTAGCTCTGCTCTATCGATAGAAGGCTTTGTAATGTCTTTTGGTGTAGCGCTTGATGCGCTTCAATTTCCTCTAACAAGTTGTTTTGATCGATAAGGTGGCCGCCAAAAACCTTTACCAAGAGGGCATCATTGGTTTTATTCGGTTTTACCTGCGCCGATAGCCATTGCTTGAGCTCTTCAACGCCTTTTGCTGTGATGTCGTAAACCTTTTTATCGGGTTTATCAGTCTGTTTTATATTGTTGCAGGAGATAAAATCCTGCTCTAAAAGAACTTTTAGTTGCTGATAAATTTGCTGGTGGCTTGCATTCCAAAAATACCCTAGTCCTTCTTTAAATTGTTTTAATAGGTCATAACCGCTGCCTGGTTCGGTTTCTAATAATACGAGAATTGCGTGTTTTAAGGACATGGCTCAGCTCTAAATTGAATAGACATTGGCTAGTATATATTATTTTTCAATATGCAAGAAGTTGCATAATAATTTGTTTGCGGGGTAATATGTAAAAATAATGAGCTTGTCGTGAGCTTGGTTTTTTGTGTTTTTGACTGATTGATGCAGTGGAGAGAAATAATGGTGCGAACTGGAACTCGATATAGAAAAAACAAAGCAGATGATCATTATGATGTGATTGTTGTTGGTTCCGGAATAGGTGGCCTGGCAAATGCGGCCTTACTCTCAAAGTTGGGAAAGAAGGTTTGTGTGCTAGAACAGCACTATACCGCAGGTGGCTACACGCACGCCTATGAGCGCAATGGTTATGAGTGGGATGTTGGTGTTCATTATATTGGTGAGGTTCATAAGCCTTGGACGGTGCTACGCCGTTTGTTTGATGTGATCACAGATGGTCAGCTCAAATGGGAAGAGATGGACCCGCTTTTCGATCAAGTGATTATAGGCGGTAAAGAGTATAACTACCTAGCGGGAAAAGATGCTTTCAAAGACGAGATGAAGAAGAATTTTCCATCAGAGACTGAAGCTATCGATAAGTATGTGGAGCTTCTATATAAGGTAAGCTCTCTTGTGCCAAAATTCTTTGCCGGACAGGCAATGCCCAGAATGGCAGGTTTGCTCTATAACCGCTTTCGCCATAAATTTCTTCCGGATTATTTCTATAAAACAACTTACGAGGTGCTGAAAGAGCTTACTGATAACGAAGAACTTATCGGCGTCTTAACCGCTCAGTGGGGGGATTATGGTTTACCTCCTAAGAAAGCATCATTCATGATGCATGCGATGGTTGCGAAGCATTACTTGAATGGCGGTAGTTACCCGGTTGGGGGGGCAGCAAAAATTGCAGAGACAATTATTCCAGTGATTCAGCGTTCAGGAGGAAATGTCTTTACCTATGCTGGTGTGGATGAAATTCTCATCAAAAACAATAAAGCTTATGGCGTAAGGCTGAAGAAAGGTCAGGAAATTACGGCTGATGCAGTGGTAAGTTGCGCTGGTTTATATCCCACGGTGAATAAATTGCTGCCAGAGTCGGCTATCAAAAAGCATAAACTGAATAAGTTGTTAGAAAGAGTGGAGATTTCCTCGTCGCATATATGTATTTACGCGGGCTTTAAAGGTACGGCAAAAGAATTAGGGATACCTAAGAAAAACTTCTGGATATACCCGACGAGTGATCATGATGACAATGTAAGTAAGTTCAATGAGAGCTTGGAAGCAGAACTGCCGCTTACCTATATTTCTTTTCCTTCAGCAAAAGATCCAAGCTGGAATGAACGCTATCCTGGAAAGTCTACGGCAGAGATTGTAGCACCCTGTAAGCCAGAGTGGTTTGCGGAATGGGAAGGGTCGACCTGGAATAAGCGCGGGGAAGAGTACGAAGCGCTTAAGGTGAAGCTTACTGAAAAATTGATGAATATGCTTTACGAGCAAATGCCACAATTAAAAGATGCTCTTGATTATGTTGAGCTTTCGACGCCGCTTTCGACTCAATGGTTTCAATGGAATGAAGAAGGCGAGATTTATGGTATTGACCATAGCGTAGAGCGCTTTGAACAGGCGTGGTTGCATCCGGTAACGCCGATTAAAAACTTCTACCTTACCGGTGCTGATGTAGTGACTGCGGGTGTTGGTGGCGCATTGATGGCAGGTGTGATGACTGCTAGCGCAATGATGGGGGTAAAAGGCTACAAGGTTATGGGGTTAATAAAGAAGTGGCAGCCAGAACAAAATACGGAAGAGGCTTCGAAGGAATCGCTTCAAGCGGGGTAAATTCCACCTAATATTTTGCTCTTGCTTGCTCCCGTAACGGAGCAGGCATTGCCTGGCAGGTTGTTCAGTGTTTGTCTTGCTAACCAGGCGAAAGCGCTGGCCTCAACCAATTGCGGGTCTATTCCCAGGTCGAGGGTTGAACTTAAGCGATAGCTTGGAAGCAGGTTTTGGAGGCGAGTCATTAGTAGTTGATTATTGATGCCGCCGCCGCAGACGAAGATGTCGCAGCCATCACCATTAGTGCTGGTGATGATGCTGTTACTAATTGTGCTGGCCGTTAGCTCGAGTAGCGTGCGCTGAATATCTTCGCTTTGGAATGTGCTGTTTGCAATCTTATTGGCTATCCATGCTGAGTTAAACAGTTCTTTACCGGTGCTTTTGGGTGCTGTTTGTTTGAAATAGGGCTCGTCGAGAAAATCCTGTAATAAATCTTCGATAACAGACCCTGTGCTCGCCCAGTCGCCATTATGATCGTACGCTTTCTTTAAGCAGCTTTGAATCCATAGGTCCATAAGCATATTTCCGGGGCCTGTGTCGTAGCCGGATAGCTTGTTCTTTGTTTTTGAGAGCACTGAAATGTTCGCGATACCGCCAATATTGGCAACGATTCTCGTTTCGTTTGAGTCGCCAAATACTGCTTGGTGAAATGCGGGGACTAATGGTGCGCCTTGCCCCTTCGCGGCCATATCTGCCATTCTGAAATCGGTAATCGTCGTGATATTAGTGATGTGGGCGATTGTACTTGGGTCGCCTATCTGGAGTGAAAAGGGTTTGCTTGACTCAGGGCGGTGTCTGATTGTTTGTCCGTGACAACCGATGGCGCAAACATCGCTACTATTCTTGTTGGCTTTCTTGAGTAAATCGTTCACGGTTTCCGCAATAGCTTCACCTAGCTCGACACTGGCTTCGCCAAGGCGGTCTATCTCATTGTCGCCTGGTAGTGACAATGACTGAAGTTTCGACTTAAGCGAGCTTGAAAATGGTGCGCTAAATGATTCAATACTGGTGGTTTTGTTTTCAGATATTGAGGCAAGGACGGTATCGATTCCGTCCATGCTGGTGCCAGACATGACGCCTATATATAGTTTGTCTGCCATATCAGGGACTCTATCTGTACTTACTGATTAGAGGCGACTTGATAACTTTCTGAAAAGGTCTCGAGCTGTGCCAGGTATGAGTGTGTTGCTTTCTTAAAGCGAGCAAGCTCCTTTTTAGGGATAGGGCTCGCGTGTGGCAGTTTCACCTTTAGAGAGTTTTTGTGGACACCGTTAACTCTAAATTCATAATGAAGATGGGGCCCTGTTGAACGTCCTGTGCTACCGACATAGCCAATGATTTGGCCTTGCTTAACGCGCTTGCCCGAGCGGATGCCGCGTGCGTAGCCATTCATGTGAGCATAAAGAGTGGTGATGCTTTGTCCGTGTTGGATGATGACAGTTTTACCGTAACCACCTTTTCTGGCTGCATGAATAACCTTGCCGTCACCAGTAGCTTTGATTGGCGTGCCGGTCGCCGCGGCGTAGTCAGTGCCTTTGTGCGCTCTGATTTTATGTAGAATAGGGTGCTTGCGACGCAGGTTGAAGCGTGAGGAGATGCGAGCGAAGTCGACAGGCGTTCTGATAAAGGCCTTCCGCATGCTTTTTCCGTCAGGAGTAAAGTAATTACTAATGCCGTTTTCTTGTTCATAGAGGACGGCAGAAAGTTCTCGTTCACGGTTGTGGAAGTTGGCCGCTAAAATTCTGCCGTTTTTGTACTTTTCTCCGTCTAGGTATAACTCTTCATAGATTAGGTTGAACTTGTCGCCGGAGCGGATATCTAAAATGAAGTCGATATCCCAGCCGAAAATATTGGCTAGCTCCATAATTTGCGACTGTGAGAGCCCGGCCTTTTGCCCTGCAAGGAATAATGAGCTTTCTATAGTTCCCTCACCGTAGGCGATATGAACATCCGGGGTGCGAGTAACAACTTCTTTAGTGAAAGAATTGTTTTCATCCCGTTTAAATACAATTGACTTA
>NZ_LWGE01001022.1:0-571 GCF_001635315.1 Oleiphilus sp. HI0123 | reverse complement strand
ACCTGTTCGCAATGCGTCCCGCTTTACCTTCGAGTTTTTCTTGTTCAAGTTGATTCACAAGTTCAATGGTCGATAAGAAGCGCACTCGTAGTCGGTGGTGTTGGATGGCTTGTACGCCTATTGCCGTTGCTAAGTGAGTTTTACCCGTGCCAGGGCCTCCTATAAGTACGATGTTGTGGCTGCCTTCGATGAACTCACAGCGATGAAGCGCTTTGACAAGCGTTTCATCTACACTGCTTTGATTGAAGTCAAAGCCAGCTAGGTCACGGTAGGCTGGGAACCTTGCATGCTTCATCTGATAAGCGATTGATCGCACTTCTCGATCTGTTACTTCAGCTTTGATCAAGGCTTCAAGAATGGGCTGTGCTTGAAGGTAAGATGGCCCAGCTTGCTGTGATAGCTCCATAACACTGTTGGCCATACCGTGTAGTTTGAGTTGTTTGAAGGTGTGGATCATGGTTTCAATGTGCATAAGGATGACCTCTTAGTTGATCGTAGCGTTGTGTGTTGGCAATAGGCTCTTCGTTTAGAATGAGAGAGGGTGGTGTAGCAAAGGCTCAGGTGTTTCCTG
>NZ_LWGE01001021.1:0-472 GCF_001635315.1 Oleiphilus sp. HI0123 | reverse complement strand
ACGTATCTAAACGCGAACAAGTCATGGGAAGTGGTGACCATACGATAAACATCAAGCAGTGTGAGATCCCTTCTCATGATTCACCACTCGACCTGAACATATGGTTTAAAAAACGCGGCGACTCACTCAGTGGAGCAATCGTCTATAGTACATCTCTCTTTACTGAAAAAACGATCCAAGGCTTTAGGGATCATTTTCTTACGATTCTCGGACAAATTGCACAAAACCCGATAACCAGGCTTTGCGATATAGAACTACTTAATCAAAGCTCAAGCAAGCAAGTGATGAGACAATGTATAGGACCTGCTCATGCTTGGCATGAAGAACAAGCCAAGGCCCCTCGCACTGTCGGTCACTACCTTCATCATCAAGCTCAACAATTTGCCGAAAGTGATGCCGTCATATTTGAGCAGGAAGTCTTAAGCTATCGTCAGCTTGATGAACTTAGCTCACAGTGGGCTCAGCTCCTATT
>NZ_LWGE01001020.1:0-989 GCF_001635315.1 Oleiphilus sp. HI0123 | reverse complement strand
TCACAACCGGATAATATCGCCATTGCTTCACGTGATGGGCGAGTTCATTGTCCAGACGCTCTAGTCGAGCATTGCGTTCTGAAATGGTTTGAATCATCTCTTGCAAGACAAATTGCTGACTAGGATGAGGTAAGATGATCTCTGTTAACCAACGAAGGTGTTTTAAGCTCCAATTTGATTTGCCTGAATAGTTAATATGGTTTCTGAGCAGCAAGGCTTTTAGCTGGAAACGTGCATTATTCAAATCATGCATTGCACGCTCACGTGCTCGAGATAGATCTCGTATTGCTTCATCTGCGGGTTCAGGAACGTAAATCGGATCAAGGTCGCCATTACGAACCAAACGAGCTAAATCTTGTGCATCGCGTTTATCTGTTTTCACGCGTTGTCCGGGTTTCTTTGGAATCAGTGATGGCGCAACAACATAGCAACAATGGCCTAAGCTTGTCAGCAATCGATAAATCCAGTAGCCACAGGGGCCTGCTTCATAAACAAAATGCAGGGTAGCCTGCGGGTATTTGCTTTCAAACTGTCTTGCCATCTTGGTAAGTGATACTTTGGCTGAAGAAACTCTTCCAAGATGTTTTACTTCTGAGCCTCGTTGATCTTCGCAATATGCGACTTCGGTGAACTCCTTATGGGTGTCCAATCCGACAAAAATTATGGTATTGTTTTTCATGGTGCTGGCCTCCGCTTATATGGTATGACACATATATTATGGCTCTGGCTTTGCTAACCCACGATAGGAGGTCAGCACTCTTTTGGGACGTGGGGAGTCATTATGTCTATGTTCCCAATGACTCTATGGAATAGGTAAAGGAATGTTTTACATACCAAATTATTTTTTAAAAAGAAAGGATCCTGGAACTGTTCAACAGCCCATATGGCAAGGTGCGAGGAAGACCAGAAGAGATTACGCTTTAGCTAATTTACTGACGTTTTTACCTTTAGTTTTTTTGATGGCTTATATGTTGTCAAATAGCGGCGAG
>NZ_LWGE01001019.1:0-218 GCF_001635315.1 Oleiphilus sp. HI0123 | reverse complement strand
TCTAAAGCCTTTCGATCAAGCTTGTTGTTAAGGGTGCGTGGTAACTCCCCGAGTGCTTCAAGGTGCTGCGGCACCATGTAAGGGGGCAATTGCTGTCGCAGGTGCTCACGAAGTTCACTGAGACTAATCGGGCTATTCTTCCATACAACATAAGCGATGAGCCGCGTATCGCCGGCACGGACTTCTCGTACGCNTAAGGCGCAGTCGTCAATGGCGTC
>NZ_LWGE01001018.1:0-554 GCF_001635315.1 Oleiphilus sp. HI0123 | reverse complement strand
TGCTTTGAGCACACGATAAAAGCTGGACTCAGAAGCAATATATTGCCCTTTATCCGCTAGCCTTGGTACGATTTGGCTGGGTGGAAGGTCCGCATATTCGGGCTCGTTACAGATATTGATAATGCTCTGTCGCTCGGTTTCTGACAACTTATTCTTTGGCTCAGGTCTAATAGCTGACTGTCTTTTGTCCTGTGTAACGCCACCATCTTCAATCCAGCGTTGTAAGGTCCGAAGCGATAAGCCTATTAGCTCACAGGCTTTCACTCTTCTGGCTCCAGCACTAACGGCTTCATCAATCAGCTCCACATAATATTGCCTATCTGGAAGCATGGTTAGCTGTCCTCGTCTTCCCCCCAGTAGGCATTGAGCTTTTTTCTGAGCACCAATAATGCAGCAGTTTCAGCAAGTGCTGCATCTTTGCGTTTTAGCTCCTTCTCTAACTGCTTAATACGCTTCTTATCTGCTTTGCGCTCTGCAGCTTCCTGTTTCTTACGCTGAGCCTCAGTCATATTGTTGTTAATACAAGATTGTTTCCATTGCTTCACCTGATCAGG
>NZ_LWGE01001017.1:0-717 GCF_001635315.1 Oleiphilus sp. HI0123 | reverse complement strand
TCGTCAGCTTGATGAACTTAGCTCACAGTGGGCTCAGCTCCTATTAGAGGAACATGTATCCGTTGGGGATCGCGTAGGCTTGTGCCTGGACCGCTCTCAGCATATGCTCGCGGCCCTAATTGGCATATTGAAAGTCGGCGCCAGCTATGTCCCGCTTGACCCTGACTTCCCCGATGATCGTTTGGCGTACATGATTGAAGACTCGGGCTTACAACACCTAGTCACTCAAGAAGCGCATATCAAGCGCCTGCCTTCTGTTGCACACATACTCAATACCGACCTGATTTCTGAACGTCTATCACAGCAGAACACAGCTTGCCCAGATGTAACAATCCCTGAGGATACAGCTGCGTATATCATCTATACCTCCGGTTCTACCGGAAAGCCTAAAGGCGTTGTGGTACCCCATGCTTCCGTCATGAACTTCTTACACAGCATGGCAGAAAAGCCAGGGCTCGAGGCTGATGATACCCTGATGGCAGTAACAACTTTGTCTTTTGATATTGCCGTACTTGAACTCTACTTGCCACTATGGGTCGGCGCCAAAGTCATTATTGCCAAGAAACAGGATAGTAGTGATGGTCGACGTTTATTAAGCTTGCTGACAAAGCATCAGGCAAACTTCATGCAAGCAACACCCGCCACCTGGCGATTGCTGATCAGTAGTGGCTGGCAGGGTGAGCCTAGATTAAAAGCACTGTGCGGTGGCGAAGCATT
>NZ_LWGE01001016.1:0-607 GCF_001635315.1 Oleiphilus sp. HI0123 | reverse complement strand
ACCGCCGTTGGCCATAGGTATCTTCGGCGTATACGCCATCGAGAAATAGCATGTGGTAATGGACATTAAGGTTGAGCGCAGAACCAAAGCGTTGGATCAACGTCACTGCACCGGTTTGTGCGGTAGCCTTGGTAAAACCAGCCTGCCTAATTAAATGCGTAGAGACTGTGCGGTAGACAATGCCTCACACTTTACCCATCAGCTCTGGATGGCGAGCCAGCAGGAATCGTAACTGGAAGGGAAAGCTCAGCACCCACTGGCGTATGGGAACTTTGGGAAACACCTCATCCACCAAGAGCGCGGCACTCTCCGCCATCCGGCGGGCACCACAGCTGGGGCAGAACCCTCTGCGCTTGCAGCTAAATGCGACCAATCGTTCATGATGGCAATCCTCGCAGCGGACACGCAAAAAGCCATATTCCAGCCGACCACATTGGAGAAAATCTTCGAACTCTCTCTGAACGTAACGAGGCAAGCTTTGTCCCTGACCCTCCAACGAGGACTTAAAGACAGGATAATGTTCCTGAACCAATTGATAGAGGAGCGTCTTTTCGGGCTGATGGCGTTCATAGTATGGTGCTTGACTCGCCCAGACATTCCTTGCCGG
>NZ_LWGE01001015.1:0-14024 GCF_001635315.1 Oleiphilus sp. HI0123 | reverse complement strand
GCCATTAGGGAGAATGATTTGCTCCGGGATGGTCCATTCTTCTTTTTGAAGTGTGATAGTACTGGTATTGCGTGGTAGTTGGCAAAGTAAGCGCCTGAGATCCCTCCAGACAAGTTAGTCATCCATACCTTGTCCTCCCACCCTGAATTTCCTGAAGCCTATATTTTCAGGCATAATATAAGCTTAAATTTTTGATTCAGGATATCCCATGCAAGAAATCACTATTCAAGCCCCCGATGACTGGCACCTTCACTTTCGAGATGGAGACATGCTCGCAGAAACTGTCCCGGCAACCGCTCGGTGCTTTAAGCGAGCGATAGTGATGCCTAACCTTGTCCCGCCTGTTGTTAACACAGAAATGGCACTTGCTTATAAAGCCAGAATTGAAAACGCTATACCTGAAGGAGTCGATTTCACTCCCTTAATGACCCTATATCTGACAAACGATACAAAGCCCGAAGACATTACTCGCGCCAAGCAAGCGGGCATTATTGCAGCCAAGCTTTACCCAGCAGGAGCAACAACCAATTCCGATGCTGCAGTTTCAGCCTTGAACGAGCTTTACCCGGTTTTTGAGGCAATGCAAGCTTGCGACATGTTATTACTGATTCACGGTGAAGTGACCTCTCATGAGGTTGATATCTTTGATCGGGAAAAGTTTTTTATTGAACAACACCTAGCCCCTATCACCGAAAAATTTACCGAGCTAAGAGTTGTTTTTGAGCATATCACAACCTCTGAAGCTGCTCAGTTTGTACAAGCAGGCTCAGACAAACTGGCCGCAACGATCACTCCCCAACACCTGCTCCTTAATCGTAATGACCTGCTCGTAGGCGGTATTCGGCCCCATAACTTCTGCCTACCTGTACTTAAACGCAACACCCACCAAACAGCGCTTAGAGAAGCTGTAAAGAGTGGCTCAAGCAAATTCTTCCTTGGAACCGACTCAGCACCTCACGAAAAGGCGAAAAAAGAGTCATCTTGCGGCTGTGCTGGCTGCTACAGTGCCTGGAGCGCTATAGAGCTTTATGCGCAAGTATTTGAGGACCTTGGAGCGATCGACAAGTTCGAAGGCTTTGCCAGCCATCACGGCCCAGATTTTTACCAACTACCACGCAATACCAGTACTATCACACTTCAAAAAGAAGAATGGACCATCCCGGAGCAAATCATTCTCCCTAATGGCAATCCAATTGTTCCTTTTTATGCCGGGCAAACAGTTAACTGGAAGCTAAAAACAAAATAACTCCAGATCTCACCGTCTTGGCCGATATAAGCCAAGACGCCGCTGATTGCGGTCGTTATTTTTTCTACAAACATTGTAGAAATACGTAAGCATACTAGACTTATTCAAACAAGCTAAAACGATTGCTTCTAGTGACACTGAGGCCAGACTTGCTCGCTAAATAGGCTCGTCTTGTCGTTCGCACTCGAAACATTTTAGCGCTCGGTTCTTACACTGGTGATAAAGGTCACTCAATGAAATATGAATACGCTTGTCTGCTTTTCCTGCAGGTTCTCGCAACTGGCTGGCTAGTCATCGCACCGCCGCTACCAAGCTACGTCATCGTTCCCTTAGTGTTCATGACAATGATCGTTGGCTTTATGATTTGGCAACGCATTGAGCGATCTTTAGTGCCCTATGACCAAACACCGCGAGCAAAACGGGCGGCAAGAGAAAAGCAGGCGCAAATTGAGTTATTCGATAAAATCCACCATATGATGGATGAAAAAATTGCGCTTATCGCCCAGCTTGCAGAGGATACTGAAAAACTTACACACTCGCTTTCTGACGATACGACACAAACTGCAGAGACAATCGAACGGGCAGACAGCTATGCTAAATCATTATCAAAATCTTTAGATGAAAACCTTGAGCCCAGCACACTAGAAAGCCTCAACAACTTTGGAGAAGTTTCGAATCAGGCCTTAGCCCAGCTGATTCAGCAATTTGAAAACATTCAGGCGGCTTCTGTTACTTTAAACCAGAACTTTGACGATATTGATGCACGTTTTCATGAAGTAGTTGAGCATCTAGAAGATATAAACAAGATCAACTCACAAACCAACCTCCTTGCGCTCAATGCCGCGATTGAAGCCGCTCGAGCAGGCGATGCAGGAAGAGGGTTTAGCGTTGTTGCAGATGAAGTGCGCACGCTTTCAGTTCAAACAGATGATTTTAATGACAAGATCAGCGCTAAACTGGCAGAAACCGAAACCATGTTCAAAGAGTCTGTTGAGTGTCTGGATATTGCTGCCCAAGCCGACCTATCCAACACCCACCAAGCAAAGGAGACATTGCTAAGCTTATGGGAGCATTTGCAACCTGAGGACCCAGAAAATAATCCCAACCTGCCCTTGATCGCCTCTCTCAAAGAGGAAATAGAGCAGTTATATAACATTTCAAATACCGAGAAACTGTCCAGCGATGCAATTCAACAGAAAGCATACAAAGTTTATCAGGATTCGCAGCACTTCAAGGACTTCTTCGGTCCTATATTGAGTGATTTCAAGCAGCTATATAGCTGTAAAGACGAAGACCAGCAAGAAATTCTCCGACGCGCACTCTCTAAGCGAGTAAATAAAATCCCCTAAGTCTTACTTTTACTGGTACAGACAAGACAAAGCTATTACGTAATGTTAATATCACTTTCACACAAAGTTACAATTCTTTAGTTAGAATTTTAACTATCGGATAAGGATTTCAGGATCTTGGCTCATACATACCTATAAGATATAGAGATTAGCAGCGTTACTCTATTAATAACTGCACATTACGCAGAAGCCCGTTTTAGATTCTTTACGTTTATTCCAACTGTTGAAATCGCGCATACCACTATACATTTGCGGTTTTTAGCCCTTTCTTGCGTCATTTTATAGGAAGGGGCGAGTTGTTGAATTATGCCTGTCCATAATGAATATTTCGAATGTACAACTATGAAAGCAAAAGATACAAGTCAAATAGCACTCTCCAAACTATGTACACTGCTAATGTGTTTGTTCTTAAGTGGCTGCGAATTTTTTGATAGCGACCGGCAAGATAACAATGTTGATGGACGTGCTGTTAAAGGCGTCATCAGCAACGGCATAATCAGCGCATACCGAGCCGAAGATAATAGCCTGATCACACAAACACGCAGCGACTCATCCGGCTATTTTTCACTAGACTTAAACGAACTTGAAGATGGCACGCTCGTTCTACTCTCACTAAGCGTAGATACTGATACTCGCATGCTTTGCGACCTGGTAGAAGGCTGTATTGAAAAAATATCTGGCCAAACACTTTCGTTTGGTGAAGCAGTCAGACTCCCAGCTTATTTTCAACTCTTAGGTCTAACAAGCAAGCAAACCCACTCCACAACGTTTCTTTCACCTTTAAGTCACCTTATTGTTAAAACTGCGCAGTCTCTGCCTCAGGGCTTAAATGCGCAAAACATAGTAACAGCCACTCAGTGGGTCATGGAAAGTTTTGACTTAGAGAGCGACCCCTTAACTACCCCAACACTTGACCTAACAAAGCTCTCGGATGCAAGTGACGAATCTCTAAAGCAAGCAATTCTAAGCGCTTCTCTTTATGAGCACGCGCTTGATACAGAGTGGATAGGCACGAACCAATTGCTTGATCATATTCCCTTAGCGAACGTGTTCTACACAGCAAGCGACCTAGCAGAGCAGCTTTCTGCATACCTGGACACCTACTCTGACAACGGAAATAGTTATGCTAGCGCACTGAGCAGTATCACCAATGATGCTCAAAATATTGCAGAAGATCTCGACAGCGCTGAGCTTCAAATTCAAACTCAACCGCAGTCCATACATACCAGTGAATCACAAAGCTTTTCTTTGTTTGTTCTCGCATCCGGAGCGGGAAGCTTAAGCTATCAGTGGCAGAAGGATGGCGAGAATATCCCGGGCGCGACAGCAAGCTCCTACAATAAAACGAGCGCTCAACTTAGCGATTCTGGTTTATATAGTGTCACCATTTCCAACAGTGAGGAAACTATCCACTCGCTAGAAGCCCTTGTCTCAGTGGAAGAAAACGTGTTACCCGTCAGCATATCCCAGCAACCTAGCGCTAGCATCGTCACTGAAGGGGAAACAATCTCTCTCAGCGTCTTAGCGACTGGCGGAGATCCAATCAGCTATCAATGGCAAAAGAACGGCTCCTTAATTCCTGGCGCAACACATAGCACTTTAACGATTAGCCCAAGTTCAATAAGTGACACGGGAAGTTACCGAGTATCGATTAGCAACAATGTTTCCCAGGTTTATTCAAACTTTGTCAGCGTTACCGTCAATGAACAACTTGCAGCACCCAGCATTAACTCGCACCCCGTTTCATTAACAGTATCCGAAGGAAGCTCCGCTTCATTTAGCGTCAACGCTGGCGGTGGAGGCTTTCTGACTTACCAATGGCGACACAATGGCACGGATATTAGCGGCGCATATAGCAATACCTTAAGCCTAAACTCAGTCGAGTTAAGTGATGCAGGGAGCTATGATGTGACAGTTAGTAACACGCAAGGCTCCGCTACATCTTTCAGTGCAAACCTAAGCGTATTATCTATAAGTGTACCGGTAAGCATAACCCAGCAGCCCTATTCACAAGAGATCAACGCGGGTGAAAGTGTAGACTTAACAGTTCGCACTAGCGGAGACGGCCCATTCTCATATCAGTGGCTATTCAATGGCGAAGAGTTAGTTGGCGCTAATTCGCAGGACTTGAGCATCAGCAATGCGGGTATCGAAGATACCGGCTTATATTCTGTAGTCGTCAGTAATGCCAGCAGTGAAGCTTACTCACAAGAAGCCTTGGTCTCGGTTAACTCTCTACCTTCTTCACTCGAGCTAAGCTGGTCTGCGCCAAGCACACGTGAAGACGGCAGCGCACTGGAAAGTAGTGAAATTTCAGCATATGTTATCGAATATGCTTATAACAACACCGAGCTAAACCAAAGCATTCGTATTAACAGCACAGGTAGTGAGACCTACAACTACATAATCAGCGATGTGCAATCAGGAACAATGTACCTGCGTATTGCAACAGTCGATAGCAATGAGATTCAAAGCCAATTCTCTGAAACGATTTCTATCGACATCCCTTAAAGCACTTGTTAACGCTATTCAGCCACAGAGGTGAATAGCGTATCTCCTCTCCTTAGCTAGAAGTGTTGGCATACGCGACTCTTAGTTATTACCAAACTTCCTAGGCCTGTTAAAACGCCAGAAGTCCATTTCCTCTTCCCTTTGAATCGTAACAGCTTCATGCTCAAAGTATTTTTGCCTAAGCTCGGCAAGAGACTCATCAAGCTGTTCTGCATCAAGGCTCGCCACCAATTCAGCTCGCTCAGCCATATAGGCGTAACCAGTTTGCCATCTCGCCTCACGTTCTTGGTCCTTTGCAGCAAGTGTTTCAATTTGCTCTTCTGAATAACCTAACTGGCGCCGAATATTATCTATCTCTATCTGTCGCTCTTCAGCAGGCATTTCAGACAAACCCTTTTGAACAGAGCTAAGGTTAAAAAAGGCTCGAGAGATTACCCCTTCACTAAGGGCTGCGTCCTGGACACTTCCAGCTAAATTTTCATCAATTGCACTACGAAGTTGAAATAGCTTTTCATCCAGGCTCGTCTCATTTGATTGATCTAGCTGATGAAAAACTTCCTGCATTCTAAGTTTGCTTTGGTTAAGGTTATCTTTCTCATCTTGCCAAATTAGTTCGGCATCACTGCCAAAAATTTCTCTACGCTTTTCCCAGAGCATACCGTTTTTTGCTAAAGGAGATAATTCTTCCAGGTATAAATACTCTTCTGAAACCCAGTTTTGGTAGCGCTCTAAACCTTCAATGACACGAAAAATAGACTCGGCAAATTCAGGGAACGCTGCAAGCACAAGGCGAGTAAAACGCTCCTCCCCACTTTCCGGATACTTTTCCAATATATAACGTTTTACTGTTAAAAGACTCGCTTGAACCTTCAACTCGGCAATATGTTCTTTATAGTCTGCTCTTAGCTGAGCTAATATCTGAAGATCAAAGTCATCGTATTCCGAAGCGCCTAACTCAGTTTCGTTAACAGCTTGAACCGGCACCTCCAGGCTATAATTTCCTAAGATACTCTCTGGCTCCAGAGAGGTATTTGCTATATCCATCGAGTTAACGCTCAACTGATAGACAGTAACACTACCAGCTACCACTACCAGCCCAATAATCGATTTCTTCATTGATTATCATTCCTTAAAATGAAAACAACCCACTTGCTTCACAAGTGGGTTGCCTAATTAAGATATCCAATAGATAGCCTGCTACGATATCAGGTCGCAGGCCCTATCCTCTTTTATAACATTGGCTGCAATACTGGCCAAATAAGGTCAGCGAGCTTTTGCGAGCCACTGGTCGCAGGATGGATACCATCAATAATAATATCGCGGTCATTGATTACTGAGCGAGGGTCGATAAAGGTACAATTTGCTGTAGAGTTCGCACATGCCTGGGCTAAACGCATATCGCCATAATCAACCGCTTCTTCCACATCATCCAACCAAAGTAGTGCATTTTTAGGGTAGTAGTAGCCAAGGAAGATAACGTTTTCAACACCATTTGCATCGATATTATTCAACAAATTAACGACATCAACATACAAGTCGTCAATCAGGTTTTTACAAGAAGAGCTTAAACCCCACCACTGATACCACTCTGTCTTACAGTTGTACCAGTCAAACATAGTAATGATAGGGATAAGAATATCGTTACCTGCAGCATCCATAACGATCGTCTGGATATTCGGATTATCGTTCTTGGCAATCTCGAATTGCGTTGCAATATCAGTTGCATAGATACCGCCCGTTACTTCTGCACCCGAGATAGTATATTGACGGAACGTTTCTCCAGCATAGTCTTCAAGAATATCCTGAATCTTACCGGATAAAGCGAAAATCGAATCCCCAATGGTTACAACTTGATCGTTGTCAGCGTCTGTTACACGGTCATTGCTGACTAGACTACCAACACCGCCACAGCCTGTGAGTCCCGCAGAAATAAGTAATAATGCGATTATTTTCTTCATAATGAGTCCTTTTTATTTTATGTAATGATTGTTTTGTATAATCTTTTTACACAACATCAGCCCACGCTAGACTTGATGTAAAAAAGGCACATTAGCATTATTAGCCGGCGCCTCTCCATGACAGCACTTGCCTGTTTTTGACATTTGCGGTCACGAGTTCAAAGTTGTCGACCCGGTCTCGACTCTGAGTTATCTCAGGCCAGGTCATCTCGATACACAACAAGCTCATCCTCCTCACCATCTTTGACAAAGTAATAGGCGAGCATGGGTAATAGGGTAATTGAGCCAAGCATATTCCAAAGAAACATGAAGGTTAACAGTATCCCCATATCCGCTTGAAATTTGATCGGCGAAAAGATCCAGGTTGTAGTACCGATAGCCAGGGTCAGCCCTGTAAAAGCAACGGCTTTACCCGTTGAGTGGAGCGTATGGAAATAAGCTCTCTGTAAAGTCATGCCTTGCGTTAGGTACTCCTCTAGACGAGAGTAGATATAGATACCGTAATCGACACCTAAGCCCACACCCAAAGCAATAATTGGTAAGGTTGAAACCTTCACACCAATGCCTAAAAAGGCCATCAAGGCCGTACATAGAATGGAAGTCATCATCAAAGGCATAACAATGCAAACAACGGCTCGCATAGAGCGGTAGGCGAGCAAAACCATCATTCCGACAATCACATAAACAATAACCATCATAAAAGTCTGTGATTCAGCTATCACCTGGTTAGTCGCGACTTCAATACCTGCATTTCCAGCCGCCAACAATATTTGCACCTCATCTGACTCAAAGGTCTCCGTGTAAGCCTCTACCACATCAACCGTTCGCTGCAAGGTTTCCGCTTTATGGTCATTAAGAAAAATGAAAATAGGGGCTAAGCTGCAATCGCGATTAATAAAGCCCGAAGGCACGTGCTGCAAAGAAGTGTCGATAATTTTCTGGTTTCTCGATAATTCAAACCACTTATAACTCCCTTCATTAAATGCTTTGGTGACCGCCTTTGAAATATTCACTATCGAAACACTTAATTGAACACCCTCAGTATGATTTAGCTCCCACTGCAAACGCTCCATTAAATCCATCACTTCATAAGATACACATTGCTCTTGTGGCGTCTTAACCATCAGCACCATGACATCAGCACTGGTCGAGTAGTTACTGGTAATAAATGCATTATCCAGGTTATAACGAGAGTCAGGGCGTAACTCGGGAGCACCCGCATCTAGCTCTCCAATCTTCAACCCCTGGGAGACATAAAGACCCATTGCCACAGCAAATTGCGCAAGAATAATAAACTGCAAAGCATATTTATGAGATGCCATCTTCGCTATTCTTGCCCATATCGGGCTGGGGTGCTTTTCTACCTTACGCACATGCGCGATACCACGCTTAGTCACACCAAAGTAAGACATAATAATAGGCAGCAATACCATATTGGTGATGATAATACTGGCAATACCAACACTGGCACCAACGGCCAAGTCTTTTATCACATCCACCTCAACCACAATCAGGGTCATGAAACCAATTGCATCACTAATCAAGGCAAGCATCGCTGGCACATAATGGTGACGAAAAGTACGAAGCGTTGCCTCGAGTGACTCAAACCCTGCGCCCATTTCGTGGGTCAAGCCATTGATAAACTGGACCGAGTGGCTAATAGCAGTCGCGAATATAATAAAAGGAATCAGCACCGAATAAGGATCAAGACCATAGCCTAGTAAGTGCATAATCCCCATTTGCCATACCACCGCAACAATGGAGCAGCCAACAGCTGCCAGGGTGCTGGTAAGACATCGGGAATAGTGAAATAGCAAAGCCGCAGTAATCAATACAGCAACAGCGAAAAAGACAACGATCGCAGAGAAACCTTCAATCAAGTCGCCAATTTTTTTGGCAAAGCCAACAATCTGAATGTTGACCTTAGATCCTTCTCCCGCGTAGCGCTGCCTAACGTTTTCTTCCAACACCCTAGAAAAGTCGAGGTAATTTAACGGCTCCCCCGTCTCTGGGTTTTTCTCCAACAAGGGGACATAGACAATCGAAGACTTAAAATTATTCGCTACCAGGCGACCGATTTCACCCGAGCGCAAGATGTTCTGTCTCATTTGTTCCAGGCTTGCGTCACTTCCATCATAGTCATGAGGGATAACTGTCCCTCCCTGAAAACCCTCTTCTGTCACTTCAACCCAGCGAACATTAGGCGTCCACAGAGACTTTAACCCTGTACGATCCACCCCTGGTAAATAGAACACTTCATCACTAATTTTCTCTAGTACATCCAGATAATCCTTATCAAAAATATCACCTTGCTTGGCCTCGACCGAGATTCGAATAAAGTTCGCCAGGTTCTCAAGGTCCTCTCTGTTCTCAAGGAAGTTGATAACATAAGGGTGCTCTAAGGGGATCATTCTTTCCAGGCTGGCATCAGGCCTTACCTTCGTCCCCATATAAGCCAAAAACAAAGATACAGAGAGGAATAAGCACAAGACAACCAGCCTTCGGCTAAATATCCACCGCTCGACCATTGGCTCAGCAAGACTAACGCTCTGTAACTCTTGTTGTTCGATTTCACTCATTATCGTTTTTCACTCTTCTTACTTTTCAAGTGTCAGATTCGCATCTTAATAAGGCTGAAAGTGGACACCATGATCACTCACCAGCACCAATTCAGAGTTCTTTAATGTCGCAACAGCGTTATAAGCCTCTAGACCCGACTGTTTAACTTTAGAGAAAGTCTTACCCTGGTCGGTGCTGCGTACAATCACACCTGAAAAGCCACTTAATATCACCACGCCATTTTCATCAATCGTAGAGCCGGTTAAGTTAGTCGTTGCAGGCGTAGCAACCTTATCCCATGATTGACCTTCATCGGCTGAGCTATACACATTGCCTTTCAAACCATAAATCAACACTTCTTTGACCTGAGGGACTTCCTGAATGCCAAAAAAAGAGCCTTCATATGGGCTATATAAGGTTTCCCAGCTCTCCCCCTGATCATATGAGGCGAACATTGTGCCGGCCTCACCGACTATCAAAACGGCACCAGTGGATAAAACAGCAATTGAGTTTAGGTGGTAACGGTCAAAATTCTCTAAACGGTTTGCCATCGAAAACCAGGTCTTACCACCATCCTCGGTTGCAAAAAATAAACCGTAGGCACCGACAACATAGCCTTTATCTTTGTTTTCAAAATACACTTCCAAAAGAGGGTTCGCTGGCCCTAACTGGCTATCAAACTCAGCATTCGATAGGGCGAATTCGGCATCATCTAAATCGTAGGACAAATCGTCCTGAGCTTCCTCATCGGCGGCATCGTACTCTTCCCGAAGAGCTTGATAGTCTGCTTTAGCACCGTCAAGGAGCAGCTCATTAGCTCGCTTGCCATCAAACTGAAGCGTCCAGTTTTCGCCAGCATCTTGCGTATGAAGAACCACGGCACTATGCCCCACTGCCCAGCCATGGGTATCATCAACAAAGTACATCGCTGTGAGCATCGTTGAAACAGGCACCTTTGCCTGAACCCAGTTTTCACCTCCGTCATTAGAGTAAGCAATGACGCCGCGTTCGCCGATTGTTAGCAATCGATCACCGAGAGTCGTGACATCAAGAAAAGCCGACTTCTCGACATTGTTGAAGGTTCGCGAAGGCTCATCTAAACGATCCTTTAATTCAAGCGCACTAAGTGGCCCTGCAAGCAAAAGCAATAGAAAAAGGCGGTGCAGCATTTTGAGGCAAGCATAGCTATTCAACATGATGTTCAGTATTCTTTCCGTAATAAGTAGGTGCTTAATAAATTTAGCTCATCAATAGCAATAAGAAAAAGAATTTATGCCATATATCAATACTGCTGACGGTCAGCGAATTTATGTGCGCGACCTTGGCCCCAAAAACGCTAACACAGCTCCGATCATTCTACTCCATGGCTTTGGTATGCAGTCTCTGCATTGGCTACCTTTTGCCCTGCCCTTAGCAAGAAAGCAGCGTTTTATCATTCCCGATTTGCGAGGTTTTGGCCTTTCCCATCACATCAACCATGACCGGGATTGCGTCATGTCCAATTACGCAGACGATCTACAGCAAATAATCACTTCCTTAGAGCTGGAGAGTTTTAAATTAGCTGGTATATCAATGGGCGCCTTTGTTGCACTTAAGTACCAGGAAAAATATAGCGACAATCAGGTTGAACGTTATCTACATATCGACCAAAGTCCCAAATGCCTTAATGATAGTGAGTGGAAATGGGGGCTTTTTGGCGCAGAAAACCAAGAAAGACTCTCCGAAGCGACAGACCTAATAGGCAAGCTAGACCCTTATATTGAGGCTCAGGCAGCCTACGACACCCTCCCCAAAACACTAAGAAAAGAGTTATGGGATAATTTAGCAAGCTTCTTCTCTGATGCGCTGTCTCGCTCATCCCACAAAGCGATTGCCAGGAGAGTATGCTCAAATGAGTTTTTGGCCCGCAAAATAATGCCTGTCGATAACTGGCCCGTTTACATCACCTGTCTGAAAGCCTACATAGAACAAGACTACGACATGCTCGACGTTATCGCTAAGCTGAATAGCCCGCTGACATTAGTCGTTGGGCTTAAATCAACGATGTACCCCTGTACCGGCCAACTCCGCATTGCCGACCATCACCCCAATTGCGATGTTCTCACTTTCCGAAACAGCGGGCATACACCGCTTATCGATCAACCTTATCGCTTTTTTCAGACACTAAAAGGTTTTGCCCAAGCCTAAATTTTGACCTAAAAAACTGTTATGCTGCCGCCGAAATTTAAACAACATTTCTCGGAGTACTCGTGGAGAATATAACACCCGCATTAATTGGTGGATTACTGATAGGTCTTTCGGCCAGCCTTATTATGCTTTTTTACGGTCGTATCACCGGTGTCAGCAGCATGATTCAGAGCCTTGTTAAGCGCACACAAGGTAATACCTTAAACAGTTTTGCCTTCTTAGCAGGAATGGCTTTAGGTGCATTGTGCTTAAGCGAGCTCAGCCAAATTAATTCTCAACCCATTCCAAACCATCCGGTTATTATTATCCTTTCCGGACTACTTGTGGGCTACGGTACGTCAATGGGCAGTGGCTGCACCAGCGGCCATGGCATCTGCGGCATTAGTCGCCTTTCCCTGCGTTCGATCATCACTACACTTTGTTTTATGACAAGCGGAATCATCACGGTAGCTATCGTGAGGCATGTCATATGAATGCTCTAATATATCTTTTCTTTGGTCTGTTATTCGGCCTGGGGCTCGCTTTTTCAGGTATGACTAACCCAGAAAAAGTCCTTGGCTTTCTCGACCTATTCGGCAACTGGGATCCGACGTTAATGTTTGTTATGGCTAGCGGCGTGGGAACGACCATGCTCGCCTACCATTTTATTTTCAAGCGTCGGCCGATAATAAATAGCGAGTTTTGTCTTCCAAACAAACAAAAACTGGATAAGCGGCTGATCATTGGTTCTGTTTTGTTCGGCGTCGGCTGGGGGCTTTATGGCTACTGCCCTGGCCCGGCTATTGCCGCCTTAAGCTACTTGCACAGCGATACTTTTTTGTTTGTCGCAGCGATGCTTGGTGGTACGATCATCCATACTGTACAAGGAAAAAAGCAACCTTAAGGGACGTGGACAGCTATGCCGGCAAATGCAACTCAAGTTCTTTGGCTTACACTCTATTTTGCCGTGCTCGGCTGGTCAGGCTACGAACCTATAGACTTGTATACCTGGGTGCTAGAAGTCGCTCCGGCGATCATCGGCCTGGTATTAATCGTTACGACAAGGCGAAGCTTTCCACTGACGCCCCTGCTGTACTTCCTAATCCTGATTCACTGTATCATTTTAATGATTGGTGGACATTACACCTACGCAGAAGTCCCCTTGTTCGACATGATAAAAGAAGCCTGGGACTTGGACCGCAACAATTACGATAAAGTTGGCCATTTCGCACAAGGCTTTGTCCCAGCCATTCTTGCCAGAGAAATCCTTATTCGAAAGCAGGTCGTTAACGGCGTCAGCTGGCTCAATTTCTATATTATTAGCATATGCTTGGCCTTCAGCGCATTTTATGAACTTATCGAATGGTGGGTCGCACTCTTATCAGACCAGGCAGCAGAAGCATTTTTAGGTACTCAAGGCGATAATTGGGATACTCAATCTGATATGGCAATTGCACTGGTAGGCGCGATTCTGGCTATTATCACACTCTCGAAAACACATAACCGCCAGTTACTCAGTCTTAAAAGCCGTGTAAAAGATGATTGACCCCTACGCAAACTCTTTAGAAATCCAGCTTCCTAACTGGTTAAGTGAATATCGTGCTAGCTACCAGATAAGTGAAAGCCTGAGCGAGCGAATGAAGTTCGTCATCGCGGCATCACAAAGAAACATTAATAAAGATACTGGCGGCCCCTTTGCCGCAGGCGTTTTTGAGACCGAGTCTGGCAAACTGATATCTTTAGGTGTCAACCTGGTCACAAGCCAAGGTCTATCAATATTACACGCAGAAATCCTTGCTATCAGCTTGGCTCAACAACAACTGGGTAGTTACGAACTAGCAAAATCCGAGCACCGGTTAGAACTGCTTACCAGTACCGAACCCTGCGCTATGTGCCTGGGAGCAATCCCCTGGTCAGGTATTCATCGCGTCGTCTGTGCGGCAACAGGCAAAGATGCCGAAGCGATAGGCTTTGACGAAGGAGATAAACCCAATGCTTGGAAAGCGGGTCTTGAAAAAAGAAAGATAGAAGTAATAACTGAAGTCTGCCGAGACGAAGCCAAAGCCGTACTAAACAGCTATGCTAATAAAAATGGACATATTTACTAGCATTCTCAGAACTAAGTTTATTTAGAAACCGCCTGGACTAGAATCCAAGGTTTAATCACTAAAGTCCACAGTTCGGCATCGGCCTCATACCAGGCTAAGGCCTGATCATCTGAAACCTGGGCAACCT
>NZ_LWGE01001014.1:0-581 GCF_001635315.1 Oleiphilus sp. HI0123 | reverse complement strand
GGAGATCATCTGAAGTTTAGGTGACTCCAGAATAACATTTACTTCGTCCGCGGCACCCCACATATTTCGCAACTCGACACCGGCAACAACCGCCAACATCAACAAGCAAAATTCAACTGCCCCTAAAACGAGAAACTTACTATGCAAATAATGATTTAAAACACGTACGTGAGCCACTAACGATTACCTTGAATGGAACTGAGAATTTTCTACAAACAACCCGGCTAAGCGAAAGAATAACACCCCACCAACACCCTAGCCGGAGAATAATACAGCTGTACGATAAAAGACGTAAATACAGAATTCACCTTTCATCATAGACTATTTCTTTAAATTATCTGCTTCGTCCTTTACTATTCTCTTAGAATTCAGTCTATCCTGAAGAATTAGTTGCGGCATTATGCAATAATCCGTCACCTTTTTTAAGCGTTCATTGTAAGTCATTTGTAAACAGTCGGCGCAAAGTTTTTATTTATTGATGAAAGATCGAGAGACCATGGAAACAAATACACAAATTTGCATTATCGGACAGGGCTATGTAGGTCTGCCACTGGCAGTCGAATTTGGGAAGAAATTCCCAA
>NZ_LWGE01001013.1:0-513 GCF_001635315.1 Oleiphilus sp. HI0123 | reverse complement strand
CACTGCTATTACTCCTCGCCGGAAAAAGGCTAAGAGACTAGCAGATTGTTAGTTAAGTCAACGCGTTAGGAGTGATTCTGGAAATATCTGATCATCAATTCTGGTATCTGATCACTGATTCTGGAAATCCAGAAAAAGTGATCGAATAAAACCAGAATCAATGGTCGAAAAGTTCCAGAAATGATGATCGGTTAAAACCAGAATGAGTGATCGGAATGGGCCAGAATATGCAATTGACCAGAGATCGGATTCCCACTCTGCCTTATAATACTAATTTCACAATAGTAACCTTGCCCAGAACTGTTAACCAACTCTTCATAAAAGGCTACCAATTCGGAATTAAGAGCGATAGCAGTGGCCGTTCCCCCACCCCCCTTCCACCCAGAAGACTCTACTCTAAGAAACTCCTGATATAAGCTTGGAAGCTTTCCTTTATCTTTTGAGGTTTCTATCTCAATATCTTGCGTAATAGCGAATTTCTTCGATGCCTTTCTAAGGTTATTTCTAAAGTTT
>NZ_LWGE01001012.1:0-354 GCF_001635315.1 Oleiphilus sp. HI0123 | reverse complement strand
TCGTCATTAACCCGAACAACCCGACCGGCTCGGTTTACCCTGAAAGCTTACTGAAAGAGTTGGTCGACCTTGCTCGAGAGTTTAAGCTGATGCTATTAGCTGACGAGATCTACGACAAAATTCTATATGACGGCGCAACTCACACACCCCTTGCGTCGCTGTCTTCAGATGTCCTTACATTGACCTACAATGGCCTATCTAAGACCCATCGTGCAGCCGGTTACCGGTCTGGCTGGATGATGATTACCGGTCCTAAGCATTATGCTGAAGATTTCATCGACGGCATCGATATGCTCGCGTCAATGCGACTTTGCTGTAATGTACCCGCTCAATACGCGATTCAAACCGCTTTGG
>NZ_LWGE01001011.1:0-422 GCF_001635315.1 Oleiphilus sp. HI0123 | reverse complement strand
AATGGAAACGGGAGTCAATTTTGGAGGTGAACTGATCTCGGGCGCCTTATCTCATGAGCTAGCGCCAAGCTATCTCGATATGATGCAGTACAATCTAGCGAAAATTTATCAAGCCTTGAAGTAAGCTGGGCTGAGTTATAAGTCCAGTTCTGGAACACTTTGGTCGACGGTACAATGGACAATCCCATCTTTTAGTGTGGCACTGATTTTGTCTCCCGCCTTGAAGTCGCTGCACTGGGTTTGAACTTTCTGTTTATCGGACTTTAATATGGCATAGCCGCGCCCTAAGGTTGCAAGAGGGCTTGCCGTGTGCAGTGTCTGGGCTAGAATCGCCAGTCTGTGTTGCTGTTGTTCCAGGTTTGCATGCTGCGCTTGTACTAGTTTGTCGTAAGCGTTGTTTAGTGTTGCTGCGCTTTGTTCAA
>NZ_LWGE01001010.1:0-8429 GCF_001635315.1 Oleiphilus sp. HI0123 | reverse complement strand
GCGCATCTAAGGTCTGAAACAGCTGCTATTTGTAAGTGTTGGCTTTGGTTAAAAGCGCATATTGAACGATTGCACTGATTTCAGCAAGTTTATGATGGGGGTTAAAAAAGAAGCCCCTTTCGGGGCTAAACCTTGCGACATACAAGGGAAAGAATGTATGGGGTGGGAAGACTGTTTTACGACCTCGTGAGTCCAGCCAACACACCCCGCTTGATAGAACTTTTTTGCTTGCTGCCTAGGCTAGCAAGACCGAATCGCCTTCGAGTTTAACTGGGTAAACAGTTACAGATTTGTCTTCTTCCTCAAGGCATTCGCCTGTCTTAAGGTCAAAGTGCTGTTTGTATAGGGGAGAAGCAACCACGTACTTGCCGGTTAAATCTCCAACAATCCCGCGAGAAAGAACATTTGCCTTACCGCATGGGTCCCAGTTAGATATTGCGAAAATCTTTTCTTCGCTGCTCGGTATGTAGAAGATCGCAACTTGCTCATCGTTTACTAGCGCGCATACGCCTGAATTTTCTACAAGATCGTACTTCGTACAGATAACTTCATTAAGTGCCATTTTGATTTTCTCCTATCTGTGAGTACTGGATTAAGCTGACTTAGCGATTAATTTTGATTTTTCGTCTTCGCTAGCAGGTCTTACTTGACCACGCTCTTCAACGAAAACAACGTTACTATCTTCTTTATCAGAGTTAACAAATTGACGGAAGCGACGTAGTTTTGTTTCGTCTTCGACCGTAGTTTTCCATTCACACTGATAAGTATCGACAACGCTTTGCATCTGAGCTTCAAGTTCAGCTGCAATACCAAGGCTGTCTTCAATAATAACCTCACGAAGGTATTCGATACCGCCTTCAAGGTTGTCCATCCATACAGATGTTCTTTGTAAGCGGTCTGCTGTTTTGATGTAGAACATCAAGAAGCGATCAATATATTTAACTAGCGTTTCGGTACTGATATCGGTCGCAAACAGATCAGCATGTCGTGGCTTCATGCCGCCGTTTCCACAAAGGTAGAGGTTCCAGCCGTTTTCAGTTGCAATGATGCCAACATCTTTACTTTGCGCTTCTGCACACTCACGAGTACAGCCGGATACTGCCATTTTTAGCTTGTGCGGAGTACGCAAACCTTTGTATCGGTTTTCGATATCGATTGCTTGACCCACGCTATCCTGAACTCCGTAACGACACCAAGTTGATCCGACGCACGACTTAACGGTACGTAAGGACTTACCGTAGGCGTGACCCGTTTCAAGGCCTGCAGCAATTAATTCACCCCAAATAGTGGGTAGGTCATTAAGTTTGGCGCCAAATAAGTCTATACGCTGCCCGCCCGTAATCTTTGTATAAAGTTTGTACTTTTGGCCTACTTGACCGATAGCGATCAGTTGCTCAGGCGTAATCTCACCACCTGGTACACGTGGGACAACTGAATAGGTGCCATCTTTTTGCATGTTTGCAAGAAAGGTATCGTTGGTATCCTGCAGGCCTGTATGTTGCTCTTCTAGAATGTAATCATTCCAGCTAGCTGCAAGCATATTTGCTACCGCAGGCTTACAAATATCACAACCAAGGCCGGTACCGTGTTTTTCTACCAGTTCGCCAAATGACTTGATACTACCGACACGAATTAAGTGATATAGCTCTTCACGCGTATGAGGGAAGTGTTCACAAATGCTTTTATCAACCGTAACGCCGCGCGCTTCAAGCTCAGTATCAACAACATCCTTAAGAAGTGCTGCGCAACCGCCACAACCGCTAGCTGCTTTGGTTTCACCTTTTACATCACCTACGCTGCAACAACCGGAATCAAGAGCGTTAATAATGTCGCCTTTACTAACGTTTAGGCATGAACAGATTGTTGCTTCCATTGGTAGTGCTGAAGCACCTAGCGCAGGACCACCCCCTTCAACATTCGGTAGAATCATTCCTTCAGGGTTTTCGGGAAGCTCGATACCGTTCAGGTAGTATTGAAGAAGTGTGTCGTAATCTGAACAGTCGCCAACTAGTACTGCACCTAACAGTGTATTGCCGTCTTCAGATACGATGATTCGCTTATAGATCTCTGAGTTTTCGTTACTGTAGACGTAAGCGATTGAGCCGGGCGTTTTACCATGGGCATCGCCAATTGAGCCGACGTCAACACCCAGAAGCTTCAGCTTCGTGCTCATGTCTGAGCCAGTAAACGAAGGTTTTTCGTCGTCGTCGGAGAATTGCTGAACAGCAACTTCTGCCATTCTATAACCGGGCGCAACCAGTCCGTAGATCATGTTGCCATATAGAGCACATTCACCTATAGCAAAAATGTTCGAGTCAGAGGTTCGGCAGTGGTAATCGACAACGATACCGCCACGCTCACCAACTTCTAACCCGGTTTTACGTGCTAACTGATCATAGGGGCGAATGCCTGCAGAAAATACGATCATGTCAGTATCAAGATGCGTGTCATCTGCGAAGTTCATTCGCAGTTTTGTGTTATCACCTTTGTTATCGATAAGCGTAGTCGCTTTTTGGGTATGTACTTGAACACCAAGCGCTTCGATCTTACGTCGAAGCATCTTGCTGCCGCCATCATCTAGCTGAACACCCATTAAGCCGGGAGCAAACTCAACAACGTGAGTTTCAAGCCCTAGATTTTGAAGTGCGTTTGCACACTCAAGACCAAGCAGACCACCACCTACAACTACACCAATTTTTGAGGTCTGGGCATGTGATTTAATTTCACCCAAGTCATCAATTGTTCTGTAGGTTAGGCATTCTTTGCTTTCAGAACCTTTGATAGGTGGTACAAAAGGATAAGAACCAGTTGCCAATACTAGCTTGTCATAATCGAAGCGTCGCCCGCTTTCAGTGATAACAATTTTGTTTTTACGGTCTATATCTGTAACGGCATCACCAAAAATCGCATCAACACCATTATCTTTGTAGAATTCGCGGGTTGTTAGTGCTAGATCTTTTGGCTCTTTGCCAGAGAACACTTCAGAGAGATGTACCCGATCGTAGGCTGGTCGCGTTTCGGCGCCTAGTACTGTAATGTGCGCTCCAATTTCGGATGCAATCATTTGGTCAACGAAGTGATGACCCACCATGCCGTTACCGACTACAACAACTCTACTATTCTTCATTCTATGGCCTCGTATGTCTGAGAATCTGCGCATACGCTGTGCTTATTTACTAGTGAAAAGCTTTAGCGTTACTCAATGCTTGTTTACGCAATTATCTGTAATTAAGCATGAGCTGTGCCAAGTATCTAAATAATTTCATAGGGTATTGAAATAAAAAGGAAAAAAATTCTTAAGTTCGTGTTTTATAGCCAGGTTTTGAGCGTTTGAGAAAAAACGCGTGCTTTAAAGTGGTGCAGCTAAAAAATGCTGTTTTCCGCCTTGGTTGGTAATGGTGCATGACTATGCGCTGAGTTCAATCCTAAGGCTGTATATTGCGTTCGTTTTTACATATGCCGTTGAAAATTAAGATTTTAATCTAAAGGGGGTGTTATTTTGCTACTTATTGGCGCAATAATACCCATAATAAATAAGTGAGTGAAATATCAGATGCATCTAGAAAGCGGGCTTCGTACAAGTGCAGGGCAAATATCAGTAAAGGGCTTAAAGCACCAAAATGAAGATTCTGTCGGAATATACGTCCCGAAAGAGCCTCTATTAACTGTAAAGGGAATGGTTGCTATTGTTGCCGATGGAGTCAGTAGTGCAGAGGCGGGCAAGGAGGCAAGCGAAACCTGCGTTAAGAACTTTATCTCCGACTTCTTCAGTACACCTGACTCCTGGACAGTTAAAAACTCAGCTCAAAAAGTATTAACGGCTTTGAATCGTTGGTTATATGGGCAGGGGGTTGGTTATCTTCAGGCTGAGCATGGCTATATCAGTACAATGTCGACCTTGGTTATCAAGTCGCGTGTCGCGCATATATTTCATATCGGCGATAGCCGAGTGTACCGGCTTAGAGGGAATAACTTTGAGCAGCTCACGCATGACCATTCCGCCAGAGTAAGTAAGGATTCCACTTATCTTACTCGTGCAATGGGAATGGATTTAATGCTTGATGTCGACTATTACTCGGAGGATGTCGAATCTGGTGATATCTTTTTTCTGAGTACCGACGGTATTCATGATTTTATCAACGATAAACGTATAAAAGAAGTCATTGCTAAGGCGGTTGATTGCAAGTCGGATGAATTTACCGGGCTTTGTGAGAGCTTGGTTGATATTGCACTCGAAAACGGCTCCGATGATAACTTGAGTTGCCAGATTGTCAGAGTCGATGCTTTGCCTTGTCCAAATGCCGAAGATGCCTACGTAAAGCTTTCGGACTTACCCTTCCCACCAGAGCTTTCCCCTGGAATGTCTATTGACGGCTACCATGTGATAAAAGAGCTACATGCCAGTAATCGATCACAAGTATATTTGGTAAAAGATCATAACACTGACAAGTTACATGCTATGAAAACGCCTTCAGTGAATTATGATGATGATTTGGCGTACAAAGAGCGATTTGTATTGGAACCCTGGGTAGCTGACCGTATTAACAGTAAGTACGTAGTAAATATTCATGAAAGTGAAAGAGGGCAAAAGTTCCTTTATTACGTTTGTGATTATGTTGAGGGCCAAACGCTAGCTGAGTGGATGAAAGCAAATCCAAAGCCCGGTATCGAAAGAGTTATGTCGATAATTCATCAGGTAGTGAAGGGTGTTCGTGCAATGCATCGTAAAGAGACTTTGCATCAGGATATCAAGCCTGAAAATATTATGGTCGATAATGAGGGCAAGGTAACGATTATAGATTTTGGTTCCTGTTTTATTGCGGGCGTTGCTGAAATCGAATCGCCCTTTGAGCGCGAGCAAGTGCTGGGGACCGACACTTATGGTGCTCCTGAATATAAGTTGGGAAGAAAAGCGTCTTTAAAGTCCGACATGTTTTCAATCGCTGTTGTGCTTTACGAAATGTTGACCGGCCAACAACCTTATGGTGCGAAGTTTGAGACCAGTCAGTCTACCAATGAATTTTATCGACTAAAATATCAGCCAGCTCGAGAGTTTAACCCAATGGTTCCCGAATGGATGGATGGTGCGATCGAAAAAGCTTTACAGATTTCTACAGAACTTCGATATGATGCCTTGTCAGAATTTATTTATGATCTCGAACATCCTAATTCGGAGTTTATGGATAAGGCCCATATACCACTTGCAAAAAGAAATCCGCTGCGGTTTTGGCAAAGCATCACTGCAATCATGTTTGTTGTAGAATTGGCCACACTCTGGCTTTGGCTGGGGTAATGCTTTTTAGGCATCCTTTGCCCGCATTTTTATAGAATTAATACGATTGATATGGAACCTATGGCGCGGATTGTAGTCCTAAGAGATCATATCAATACAAAAACAGGATCTTTATGTTAGATAGCCGCCCTTTATTGGTCGAAACGCAGTTCCCTTCGCTTAAGCGAAATAGGCTAGAAACTTTACAGGTAAATCTGGGATACCTATGTAACCTTAGTTGTACGCACTGTCATGTTAATGCAGGGCCGACCCGTAAAGAGCTAATGAACAAATCAAATATCGACTTGGTATTGGCTTTGTTGAAAGAAAAAGACATTTCACAGCTGGACTTAACGGGCGGCGCACCGGAAATGAACCCTTATTTTCGTTACTTGGTCGAAGAAGCAAGGTCACTGGGAGTGCATGTTATTGATCGCTGCAATTTGACGATTCTGCAAGAACCTGGCTATGAAGACCTTGCTGAGTTTCTGGCTGCTAACGAGGTGGAAGTTGTCGCGTCTCTACCTTGTTACACGAAAGATAATGTCGACCAACAAAGAGGGAAAGGTGTTTTCGAAGATAGCATCAAGAGCTTAAAGCTCCTAAACAAACTAGGTTATGGAGTCGAAGGGAGCGGCTTGACCTTGAGTTTAGTTTATAATCCTGGTGGTCCGTTCCTACCTCCTCCTCAGCAACAGCTAGAGCAGGATTATAAAAAAGAGCTCTATGAAAATTTCGATATTCTCTTTGACCAACTTTTCACAATAACGAATATGCCTATTTCTCGCTTTGGGAGCGTGCTTTTGTCCAAGGGCGAATTTCATAACTATATGGATCTATTGAAAGAGTCGTATGCAAAGGAAAACCTTACCTCGGTAATGTGTCGCAGCTTGATAAGTATTGACTGGCAGGGCCATGTGTTTGATTGTGATTTCAATCAGATGCTTGATATGCCAATGCTTAGACTGGAGGGAGGATTGATAGCATCTGATAAAAATAGAATGCATCTAAGCGATATTTTAGGGCAGGCTATAGAAGGTTCTACGATAGTTGTGGCAGACCACTGCTATGGTTGCACTGCAGGACAGGGGAGTAGCTGCGGTGGCGCACTCGATTGACCTGAGTATTATTGTTCCCGTATTTAATGAAGCTGAAAATATTGAGCGTTTATTACGCAAGCTCAACACTCTCGCTAGTAAGCGCTGCGAAGTGCTGCTGGTCGATGGCGGTAGTACTGATGGTAGTGGCGAGATAATTTCTTCACTTATAAGTGAGCTAGATATGGATGCTCATTTAATTCGCTCAAAGTGTGGGCGTTCCGCACAACAGAATGCTGGTGCAGAGTTAGCTCAAGGGCGTCTTCTTCTGTTTTTGCATGCAGATACGGTATTACCAAGTAAAGCTATTAACATGCTACATGGCGCAATCTCATCCGAACCCGTTTGGGGGCGCTTTGATATTCAGCTCGATAACTCTGCCGCGATATTTAAGGTAATTTCTTGGTTCATCAATATTCGCTCACGGCTTACAGGTATAGCTACTGGAGATCAGGCGATATTTGTTAGCGCCTGCCTTTTTCGGAAAGTAGGCGGCTTTCCAGATCAGCCTTTAATGGAAGATATAGAGTTAAGCAAACGCTTAAAGCGTTCTGCTCCGCCCTTATGCCTAAAAGATCAGGCCATTACTTCAGCACGCAAGTGGGAAAAAGAAGGGGCAGTAAAAACCGTATTATTGATGTGGAGGCTACGTGCGGCATACTTTCTTGGTGCAAAACCTGAGCAGCTTCACCGCCAGTATTATAAAACCAGAGCCTAATCTAGTCTGAATACTCTAACTTATTAAATTAACATTAGTTTTCTTGAACGAAACAGCTAAGAGCAAGTAGAATCGCGCGCTTTGTTTCGCACAGTATTAATGTTAAGAGGTAAAGTCATGAGTGTTGAGCAGTTTGAGTCTATTTCGTTATATGTTCTGGTCACTGCGCTAATTCTTTATATGGGATATATTGTTTGGGACTTGGCTAAACGCTCAAATGCCGGTAAATTCGGTACATTTATCCTGTTCTTTGCGCTTGGTTTGGGGGTATTTGGTTTTGTTGCGAAAACAGTTATTGTTGAGATGATGAATCTCTAACGGTGCGATTGCCTCGGTACGTTAACCAATTTAAGTTTTTTGTACTGATACCTGCCGTCCCCAAATGGATTCAGCCACTTCAATAAAGGCTTTTGCAGCGTTGCTCATACTCTTTTTTCTGAAACTCACGGCGCCAAGATTTCTGGTCAATTCCGATTCGGTGCCGTAGCTATTCGAAAGATCGATCGGTAATACTTTCAGCTCTTCATCAATCATCGTGTTTGGCAGCACGCTCCAACCCATGCCTACTCCGGCCATCATCTTCATGGTTTCTAGATAGTTCGTTGGAATGCTCGCGTTTAGCATTAATTTCGATTGATGAAACATAGCTTCGACGACGCGGTAAGTGAGCGTGGATCGTGAGGGCAGAATTGCGTTGTGCTTTGCAAGGTCAGGGGGTGTTACGCTTGTTAAGCTGGCAAGCTCATGATGTTGGCTACAAATAAAGCTCATAGGGTCGCTCCAAGAAAGGTGACATATATAGTCGTCACTTAATTGGTCCGGGATGGTAATAAAAGCAATATCAGCCTGATTATCTCCTAATATTGGGTAGGCGCTTTCGGAATCAAGAAAGTTAAGCTTAAGGTCTACTTCTGGATAGCGCTTGCTAAATTCTTTCAAGATTAACGGAAGTCGGTGTAGGCCTATATGATGACTGGCCACAATTCTTAACGCGCCTTCTACATTGTGAGATAAATTCTTGATTGCATGCTTTGCGTTATCAATTTCATGCAGGATGGACAGAGCGTGTGGATACAGCGCTTCGCCAGCCTCGGTTAACAGGAGGTCGCGCTGCAAACGCTCAATGAGTTTGCACGAAAGTTGACGTTCTAGTCCCTGAATTCTCTTTGTGATGGCGGGCTGAGTAAGTGATAGACGTTCGGCTGCTTTAGAAAATGAGCGCTCTTTGTAAACTGTCACAAATGCTAATAAAGAATCTATATCCATTTTGTACCTTTCCTTAACAGGTATTCCAAATTGGAATCAATAATATAACAAATATGAATTTGTTTTATTTGATCTG
>NZ_LWGE01001009.1:0-442 GCF_001635315.1 Oleiphilus sp. HI0123 | reverse complement strand
GAAAATCAATAACAAGAACACCACATCAATCAGTGGCGTTAAGTCTACTGATACCTCTTCACCGGACTGACGTTTAAAATTCAAGAGCTCTGTTCTCCATCACGTGAAGGTTCACGGTCACCATGGATAACTTCGACCAAGCGTAAAGACTCTTGCTCCATATCTACGACAATCTCATCTACACGGCGTAAGAAATAACGGTGGAAAATTAGAGCAGGAATAGCAACTGTCATACCCGCGGCAGTCGTTATCAATGCTTCAGAAATACCACCCGCTAGAGCAGCGGCATTACCGGCACCTTCTAGCTGCAACTGAGCAAAGACTTTAATCATACCAATAACGGTACCCAACAAGCCCAACAAAGGCGTAATCACAGCAATCGTTCCAAGTGCCGTTAAAAAGCGTTCCATTTCATGCACCACATGACTGGCTTCTTCCTGAA
>NZ_LWGE01001008.1:0-289 GCF_001635315.1 Oleiphilus sp. HI0123 | reverse complement strand
TAGCACATAGACAACAGTCTCGCCTTTTGGTCCTGAACCGATTTCTGTGAAACGATAAGGTGCTTCGCCTACTTTTCGAACGCTATTCATATCTTCTAGTGTGCTGAAGACGTAGATTCGGCCTTCCATGCGCATTTCACCATAGAATGGCTGGGCTGGCGCTACAGTGCCTTCAATCAGATCAATACTTGGAATACCTGAACGCTTCTTCTTATCTTCGCCTGTCAAAGCAAACTTTAGGGTTTCGCCTTTAGGGCCTGCACCGATGCGTGCAACCATGTAAGCAGTA
>NZ_LWGE01001007.1:0-757 GCF_001635315.1 Oleiphilus sp. HI0123 | reverse complement strand
CATTAGCGTTTTTAGTTTTAGCTGCTGTAGCAAAGGCAACTGCTAGCGGGGGTATAGCAGTTGCAGCGGCAATATTTTCAGGCTTAGTCGCTGAGTTTGTATTTTATAAATTGGTAATTTCTGGCAAGGTTAAATCTAATCTCGTAGCAAATGAAATATAACCAGGCAATCAAAGATCGCCCACGAAAGGGCCCGTGGGCTGGACTCGCTCTGCTGCGCGCCGCTCGCCCTTTATTGCGGCGTTAGGCTCATGGAGATGCTATGAAAGTCGAGATAGTAAGAGATACTGGGACAGGTTATTTTGGCACAACAACTGCCAGAACAAATGTTCCACAAGGAAAGAAACTTGAGCTTACCATGCAGAATCTATGTTCAACTTTGGGCATTAAAAAAATCTACTGGACCATTAGCTCAAGAGAAGCAAAATATTATCGCCCGGATGGACCTTATACCTATCAGAGTGCTTCCAATACCATTCTTGAATTATCTGAAAAAGTAGCCGAGAAATATGCGAATAAAAAAGCCTAACAAGTTTAGCCTGCCTCGCCCCGGAAAAATCCCCGGGGCTGGACTCGCTATCGCTCGCCGCAGCTAAAGGCGTTAGCTGTAAAAAAGGAGTTAAATTGAAGCACATATTTGTTATTGCAGTTTTAGCCTTATTGTCAGGTTGTAGTTCAATGGTAAAGACCGAAATTGGAGATTACGATTACGGCAAAAGTTTAAGTGAACTACAAAGTCAGCATATCGAGTTACAACC
>NZ_LWGE01001006.1:0-228 GCF_001635315.1 Oleiphilus sp. HI0123 | reverse complement strand
GTATGTTATTAAGTCATGTCCCTGGAATGTTCACACACCCCGATGAAGAGTGGGAATCAATAAGAAAAGAACATTCAAGCCCGCTTAAGATGGCCGCCTATATCTGCCTTCTCGCCTTGATTGCCCCAGTATGCGCCTACATTTCAACCACTCAATATGGTTGGCAAGTGGGTGAAGGCCAGTTAGTTTACCTTTCTCAATCGAGTGCAATGACGCTCAGTATTTTGA
>NZ_LWGE01001005.1:0-3480 GCF_001635315.1 Oleiphilus sp. HI0123 | reverse complement strand
AGGTAACGACAAAACTCGAGACCTAAGCTCTTCAGCCAATATTGTTCTCCAGATGATTTAACTCTATAAATGATGCTATTGATCGGGAAGGAATAGTTGAATGGCGCCACACATGTCTTGAACGGGGGAGGACTGCTAAGGCATTCTCCACAGATAAGCTCTTTACAACTCTCGCTATTCATTGGAAGCGAGCATTGCTTGCAGAATGTAACATTCCATTCCAAGTCCGCTAAGCAAGATTTGCAAATCGCTGATTTATTTAGAGTTATGGCGTCGCATAGTAAGCAAGGGGATTGAAAAATAATATCCAGAGCATGCCAGTTGTTAACCAAAAAATGAAATTTGGTTGACAACTTTTTGGTGAAGCTTATCATTACACTCATCCTTAAGCGTTGATGTATAAAGTTGACGCATGTTTTACCATGGTTTTGCACACGAGAACATACTTATGAGCGTACGACACGATTGGACTGCTGCCGAAGTTCAGGCTTTATTCGACTTGCCGTTTAATGATTTGATGTTTAAAGCGCAAGTTGTGCATAGAGACAATTTCGATCCCAACGAAGTTCAAGTGAGTACTTTGCTGTCGATCAAGACGGGTGCTTGCCCTGAGGATTGTAAATATTGCCCGCAGAGCGGACATTACAATACTGGCCTGGAAAAAGAGCGCTTGCTACAGGTTGAAAAAGTACTAGAGAAAGCCAAAGAAGCAAAAGCAAAAGGAAGTAGTCGTTTCTGCATGGGGGCCGCTTGGAAACACCCGAGTGATAAAGACCTACCTTATGTATTAGAAATGGTTAAAGGTGTTAAAGATATGGGGCTTGAGACCTGTATGACCTTGGGTAAATTAACCCAGGATCAGGCCGACCAGCTGGGCGATGCAGGCCTGGATTATTACAACCATAATTTGGATACCTCTCCCGAATATTACGATAAGATTATTACCACTAGAAGCTATCAGGATCGACTGGATACACTGTCTCATGTTCGTGACGCAGGTATGAAAGTCTGTAGTGGCGGCATCGTTGGTATGGGTGAAAAGGCAACTGATCGTGTAGGACTTTTTGTGCAGTTAGCAAACTTGCCAGTTCATCCTGAAAGTGTCCCCATCAATATGCTGGTTAAAGTGAAGGGAACGCCACTTGAAAACGTTGACGACTTGGATAAGTTTGAATTTATTCGTTGTATTGCTGTTGCACGTATCATGATGCCTAAGAGTCATGTGCGCCTATCTGCAGGGCGGGAAGCGATGTCAGATGAGATGCAGTCAATGGCATTTATGGCTGGAGCAAACTCAATTTTCTATGGTGAGTGCCTGTTGACTACTCCTAACCCTGAGTCTCATAAAGATATGCAATTGTTCAAGCGTTTGGGCTTACGCCCTGAACAGCGCATTGAAAAGTCTGATGCCGATCAGGAAGCTCAACTAAATAAGGCGATTGACGCAGAAGCTAATAAGCATTTGTTTTACGAAGCGGCTTCCCCAGCTGGAAATGAACAATCTCAATCACTTGTTTAATTTCTGATGGTTCGCAACGAGTGGTCTGCTTAATCAAATTAGGCCACTGATCCTTTCTTCTGAGTAGATAGGTTTTGTTAGCTGTATAAGCAGTAATTGGTTTAGTTTATGTCTATTTTTGAAGACCTTTGGCAGCAAGAGATTGACGCTCTAAAAGCTAAGAGTTTATTGCGTTCTCATCGCTTGCTAAGTTCGCCTCAGCAGATTGAACCGCTTGTTGATGGTCGTAAGCTTCTTTCCTTTTGTAGTAATGACTATCTAGGTTTAGCGAATCATACTGCGCTGAAGAAAGCAGCCAAATCCTGTATCGACAGGAGTGGTGTGGGCAGTGGCGCCTCGCATCTTGTCGTTGGGCATCATCAAGAACATGAAGCCTTAGAGTGCGAACTTGCAGAGTTTACCGGGCGTGATAAAGCGCTGGTTTTTTCTAGTGGCTATATGGCCAACTTGGCAGTGGTATCTACCCTGGTAGGAAAGGGCGACATTGTGCTGCAGGATAAGCTTAACCACGCCTCGCTTATAGATGGTGGCTTATTGAGTGGAGCTCGCTTTCAACGCTACTTACACAATGACGTTTCCAGCCTTAGTTCTCATTTAGATAAGCTCTCGACACGTAGTCAGCCGGTAGGTGTGAAACAAAGCAAGGCCTTAGTCGTTAGTGACGGCATATTCAGCATGGATGGAGATATCGCACCCCTGAAAGATATTGCAGCAACCTGCACTGCGCAAGGTGCCTTATTAATGGTTGATGACGCGCATGGCTTGGGTGTTATTGGTGAACAGGGAAAAGGCTCATGTAATGTATTTGGACTTGCTCAGAAAGACGTTCCTGTGTTGATGGGTACCTTTGGCAAAGCCTTTGGTACATCAGGTGCTTTTGTTGCTGGTTCAGAGCTTCTAATCGATTACCTGACTCAAGCGGCACGCCCTTATATTTATACAACAGCTATGCCACCGGCGATTGCGGCTGCAACACGAGCTAGTCTTGATCTGATTAAAAAAGCCGATCAGAAGCGAGCACATTTATCCTCTTTGATCACTTACTTTAGGCTTGAGGCACAAGCGCTAGGTTATTGTCTTGTTGAATCAAATAGTCCTATTCAGCCTTTGATTATCGGCAGTAGTGATGATGCTATCGCACTGTCAAACTTCCTGCTTAGTCAGGGCATACTGGTAACCGCTATTCGTCCTCCTACTGTTCCTGCTAATACCTCGCGCTTACGTGTGACCTTTAGTGCTGATCATGATCTAGCCCACGTTGAGCAACTGCTCGATGCCCTCAGTATGGCGATAGATTTAGGTATTGTGACACCAGATGTCTAAGCAAACTGTGCAACATATTGTGTTAGTGAATGGCTGGTCAGCGCCGACCTCGATGTGGGAAGACTTTTTTGCAGAAGGTTTTGACGGATATTCTATTGATGTCTTGAGTCTTGCTGGTCTGACATCCTTGGATGAATGTAGTCGAGCTATTGACGACTGTGTTCAGCCAGGAACGCTTGTTGCAGCTTGGTCTCTTGGTGGTCAGCTGGCTCTTAACTATTTGTCTAACTATAGTTCTGAAAAGTTACGTAAGGGATTTGTTGAAGGCGTGGCTCTTCTTCAATCGACCCCATGTTTCGTTAATCAGGATGGTTGGCCCTATGGCGTCACAACTGAAGACTTTGATTCGTTGCAGGGCTTGGTTGAGGCTGAAGAGTGGTCGCAGCTGGTTCGTCGTTTTTCCTTTTTACTGTTATCGGGAAGTCAGTACCGACACTTGGACAAAAAGTTCCTGCATTTAGTTTATACAGTGGAGTCGCTGCCGCCAAAATCTAGTTTAGAGTTTGGTTTAGGTTTACTGAAAAGCTTGGACTTAAGACAGTGCCTGGAAAATATATCAACTCCAATGTATTGGCTTCTAGGTAGTCATGACAGTCTAATCGCTCAAGACTTGGCAATCTATATCGAGAATCAAGTTG
>NZ_LWGE01001004.1:0-544 GCF_001635315.1 Oleiphilus sp. HI0123 | reverse complement strand
ACCATATCGACCAAACTATCGTACTCTGCACCAAAAGCGCTCTGCGTATTCGTCATACGCGCCACACGACCATCTAAGCCATCCAGAATCATTGATATAAAGATGGCAATTGCTGCATTATCAAAATGACCATTCATAGCAGCGACGATCGCATAGAATCCAGAAAACAACGAAGCTGTTGTAAACAGGTTCGGCAACAGATAGATCCCTCGCCCCAGCTTTGAACGATGAGCCGGCGACTCGCTCACCTCTTCCTTTTCTACATCACCCTGCTTTTCTGAATTCATATCACTCATCATCAACTCTCATCATTAAACATAAAAAAACGGCTCTCTGGAAAAACCAGAGAGCCGCCTTATCTTACCTGCAAAAACAACTAATGTTTAGTTTTTGCTCTTATCAACAATCTTGTTAATCCATGGCATCATCTTACGAAGCTCACCACCAACCTGCTCGATTGGGTGCGCAGCATTGTTACGACGGTACGCAGTCATTGAAGGATAGTTTGTTGCACCCTCTGAAATGAACATTTTCGCATACTCAC
>NZ_LWGE01001003.1:0-230 GCF_001635315.1 Oleiphilus sp. HI0123 | reverse complement strand
ACCAAGGCGAGCGATAGCTGTATGGCCTTTTTCAACATCGCTACTTGAAGTATGCGCCTTGATTTTATGTCAGGTGATAACGAGCAAATTGTGCTTGATAAGATCAAAGATAAAGCAGAAATTCGAGACGTTCTGGACTGGGAGCGTTATCAGAATACTGATAAGGAAAGTACCTTAATGCCGCCAAGAGATTCTGTGCAGTATAAAATGCTTGTCGAGGCTTTGAGTGA
>NZ_LWGE01001002.1:0-242 GCF_001635315.1 Oleiphilus sp. HI0123 | reverse complement strand
TTTACGCGCGACCGTAGCATTTTGCTTCCCAAAGACTTTGCTGGCAAACGCATGGCCGTTCTCGATGATGTTCCCGAATCTGAATACCTGTCACAAAAGCACGGTATTACACCCGTTAATTCAACCATTTTTAACTCAATCCTCAAGTTTAACAACGGTACGGTTGACCTGACTGCAGCGCCGGCAATTGTTTACGAGCCCTTCGAAATGCATAAAGGCTTAGAACCTGACGGTGGCATCTA
>NZ_LWGE01001001.1:0-12903 GCF_001635315.1 Oleiphilus sp. HI0123 | reverse complement strand
CCCTGAGTAGTTTGGGATCTGTATTTCAATAGTAGACAGTATAAAAATGAAAGAGTAGACTCATATTTCTGGTTAAAAAAAGATCAGTGTTGTTCTTATTCCGTTGTAAAAATTTAAAAATAAAAAGCAGGGATTAATGAATGAAAAAATATACTCGAAATACCATTTTATACTCAGCGCTCACCGTTTCGTTTGTTGCAAGCTATTGGATTGTTCGGCAAGACGCCCAGCAACTCGACCCTTTAGTTTCAGATGTGCCCTTGATCGAAATTAATGAGCAAGCCTCGGAAGGCTTTAACACCCCTCGTCAGCCGAGTACCGTACTCGTTAGCCGCTACGACCCTTAGGAGGAATAAGCCTCGTACTTAGCTTGTACGAGGCTTATTGTCAGCTTGCCCTTAAGTAAATAGCGCTTTTATCTCAGGTACGCAAGAGCCACAATTGGTGCCAGCTTTACAGACTTTTCCAACTTCCTGTGGGCTTGTTAGTTGGTGTTCCTTTATTGCCGTTTGAATGGTTTTTTTCCCGACATTAAAGCAGGCGCATATGATTTTACCGACATCCGGCGTACCTATGGGTGGTTTGCCTGTTAATAAAGCCATGCGGCTTTCTGTATCTAAGGTTTCAGGGTGCTTATCGGTATGACTAAATAATGAGGCGATCCAGCTTCGCTCGGGTAGTTGGTAGTTCGAACCTACGATGAGCACAGCTTGAAGTATGCCTTCATTAAAGCAGGCGGTTCGAAATAATCCTTGATGCTCATCTTGATAGGTTTGCCACTCTAGCTCTCCTGAGTGGATTCTGATTTGACTGGACAGATGGGTTTGCCAGTGCTTGATTTGCCGCCTTCCTGCAAGTTCGTAATGGAAGTAGCCATCGCCTTTGATGAGTACGGTGTAGTCAATGCCATCAAGAATTAAAGGGTGACGTGAAATAACAAAACCGTGCCAGTTGGTTTGGTAAGCTTTGATGCTAACCGGCGTGTGCTTGCTTTCGGGTTGGAAGGATATTGGATCAATCTCTGGGTTAACGACTACTCCAACGCGCCCCTGGCTGCTGAATTGAGAGGTCCAGTGCATGGGGACAAATAGCTCTCCCTGCGGAAGGCGTTTAGTGACCTCCACTCGTGCAAGCATGCTTCCCCAATGACTTTCTATTTCAGCTATATCGCCCTGACTTAAACCGAACTTATGAGCGTCTTCAGGAGTGATCTCGACATAGGGCTCCGGCTTATGCTGGTTTAGCCTCGCTGATAAGGCAGTGCGGGTCATGCTATGCCATTGGTCTCGAACCCGTCCGGTATTCAAAGCAAGGGGCCAGGCCTCTGACAATGAGTTAACAGGTGGGCGATGTCTGAGTGCTATGAGTTTGGCTTTGCCGGAGGCGGTAAAGAAACCTCCTTCAGAAAAAAATCGTTTTACACCATTCGGGTGAGTGTTGTTTACGGGCCATTGCACAGGTTCTAGCGAGTCGTATTGTTCGTCACTAAGCTCTGCCAAGCCAGAGATATCGAAATCTCTAGGCCGTTGTTCAGCCGTATTTTTAAAGCCTGTTAGTGCTGCATGTTCCCGAAAAATATCGGCAGCAGATTTAAAATTAAATGCTTCGTGGTAGCCCATGGCTTTGGCTACTTGGCAGATAATCCACCAGTCGGGCTTGGCTTCACCTGCTGGTGGTAGCAGCGCTCGTTGGCGCGAAATTCGTCGTTCGGAATTGGTGACAGTACCGTCTTTTTCGCTCCAGCCCAAAGCGGGCAGTTTGACTTCGGCTCGATCTAAGGTATCCGCATGAGCGACACAGTCAGACACAACGACGAAGTCACATTGTTCAATGGCTTTCCTTACTTTTTCTGCATTGGGAAGGCTGGCGACCGGGTTGGTTGCCATGACCCATAGGGCTTTGATCTTTCCTGATGCGACGGCGTCGAAGAGCTCAATCGCTGGCATGCCTGGTGTATTGGCAAGGTTTGGGGTATTCCAGAACTCACTAAGTAGGCTTGTGTCCTGTTCATTAAACTCTAGGTGAGCCGCGAGTTGGTTTGCTAGACCGCCAACTTCACGCCCCCCCATTGCATTGGGTTGCCCCGTTAATGAGAAGGGGCCGCTGCCAGGTTTTCCAATGCGCCCTGTTGCTAGGTGACAGTTGAGAATGGCGTTAACTTTGTCAGTGCCGGACGAAGACTGATTGACCCCTTGGCTATATAGGCTCAATGTTTCTTGTGTATCACGAAACCATTCGAAAAAAGTCTTGATGATGTGGGGGGCAACATTACACTTCTCGGCGACAGTTGAAATATTGAAGGCATCTTGCTGCGCAGCCAAAATACATTGATCAAAGCCTTCAGTATATCGTTCGAGGTAGTCATTATCGATTACTCCCTCTTGATATAAGAAGGCGAGTAAGCCGTTAAACAAGGCGACATCACTACCCATTTTCACTGGAATATGCAGGTCGGCAATATCGCAGCTATCGGTCTTTCGAGGGTCAATAACGACGAGCTTCATGTCCGGGTTTGTTTCTTTGGCTTTTTTGATGCGTTGGAACAGTACCGGGTGGCACCATGCTGCGTTAGAGCCTATCAGAACAACTAGCTTAGAGAGTTCAAAATCTTCATAGCAGTTGGGAACCGTGTCGCTGCCGAAGGCGCGCTTATGGCCAACGACGGAGGAAGACATGCATAGACGGCTGTTAGTGTCGATATTGGCGCTGCCAATAAACCCTTTCATCAGCTTATTAGCGACGTAATAATCTTCGGTTAAGAGCTGGCCAGAAGCATAAAACGCAACGGACTCGGGGCCATATTGATCGATAGTTTCTTTAAATCGGGTAGCGACATGATTGATAGTCTGATCCCAGCTGGCCGTTTTCCCTTTGATAATGGGCTTCAATAGCCTGCTAGATAGATCTAGGGTTTCACCTAGTGCCGAGCCTTTTGAGCAGAGACGGCCAAAGTTAGCTGGGTGGTGCGGGTCGCCTTGTATTGTCACGTCCCTGTTATCAGCGTGTGTTGTTGCAATAATGCCGCAGCCTACACCACAGTAGGCGCAGGTGGTCTTTATTTCCTGCGGTTTTGTGCTTGTCTCTGTTGAGTTGATCATTTGAGTCATCTTGATGTTCCTAACCCGCTAAATCTAAGGTGGTAGTTTGCTTGGCGGTTTGAAAGTAGCCTTGGCCGAATATCAAAAACTCTCTCATGTCTTCGATATTGCAGCGCTGTTCAAGTAAGCTTTGATACCATGAGCCGTCTTTGGTATCGCCATATAGAACAACGCCTATGATGTGCCTATCTTTGATAACAAGCTTTTTATATACCTTGGCAGAAGGATCAGAAAAACGGATTTCCTCGCTTTCTTCATCACCTAAGAAATTACCGAGTGAGAATAAGTTAATACCGGTTACTTTTAATTTGGTCGCACTGGGGAGAGTCTTGTATTCCGCAACACCGTGGCCACTGAGGTGATTAGCACATACTCTGGCTTGCTCGAACAAAGGTGCTACCAGGCCAAAAGTGTCGCCTCTATGCTGAATGCACTCCCCCACAGCATAGATGCTAGGGTCGTACGTTTGTAATGTATCGCTGACAACAATGCCTTTTTCACAATGTAAGCCCGCTTTCTCAGCCAGTTCAAAATTTGGCCTGACGCCAATCGCCATAACAAATAAGTCGCAGTCGAGCTCACTTCCATCGGCAAAGCGAACGGCTCTAACATGCCCTGAATCATCTGCAAGAAGCTCTTCTGTCTCGGCCGGCATTTTAAACTTAACGTTTCGGCTTGTGAGTTCCTGCTGGAGTAAGTGACCGGCTGTCGCATCGAGCTGTCTGTTAAGGAGCACTTCCTTGCTATGAATAACGGTAACGTGCATGCCTCGCTGCGCAAGGCCGTTGGCTGCTTCAAGACCTAGTAGCCCGCCGCCTAAGACCACTGCATTCTTTTTTGTCTCGCTATAGGCAAGCATCTTATTGACATCATATATATCGCGAAAGGCGATCACACCTTCGAGTTTGCTTCCTGGAATAGGAAGAATAAAGGGTTTAGAGCCTGTTGCTATCAGTAGTCTGTCATAACGTGCTTGAGTGCCATCACGTGCTGTGACGCAACGTTTGCTTCTATCGATATCAATAACCAGCTTATCTGCTCCGGAATACAGGGTTATATTATGGTCGTGATACCATTGCCGGTCATGAATAATGATATCTTCAATGGACTTTTCTCCACAGAGTACGGGGGATAGCATGATTCGGTTGTAGTTGCCGTAGGGCTCAGCACCAAAGACCGTAATATCAAACTTTTCAGGAGAGGCGCTGACTAACTCTTCTACAGCTTTCATTCCAGCCATGCCGTTTCCGATTACCACAAGCTGCTGCTTCATCTCTAATCTCCGTACTGCCGTGTTATGAATGCTATAATCAATACATTGCTAATTTTTGCAAGTTATCGCAGCAATTTATATACCATTGGAGGTATGATTCTAACTCAACATGGTTAAGTACGCTGCAAGTCTCTTTAATAAGGCACTTAAGATTGACTTAGCTTAAGTTCATATACGGTTCACGGATGGATTAGTTTTGCACTATTTTGGTTCAACGTGTGGGTTGTTTGATGCGCCAAGGTCGATATAAAAATAATTATAGAATGTTTCATCGTTTGCTTGTTTTTATCTGTGTGTTGTTATCGTGGCGCATTTCTTATGTCGATGCTAATGAACTCAAAAAGACCGACATCGCCTTGCCAGCTTCCTATGAGGGTGACTCAAGCGCTCAAGATGAGATAGCAGAGGGCTCCCCTTACTTCGATAATTCGACTATCTCCTGGATTGAAACAAAACGCAGAGCATTGGCCGGAGATATCGTTGCTTTAGGCGCATATATTGATGGTTTGATGGGTGATCTAGAAGCCATTTCAGATCACAATCAAAGTTATGTAAAACTTTATTTGGGCTTAGGTGAGTCGAAATACTATGGGACAGAAGCGCTTCATAGATTGCGTTTTAGTTTAGATTTACCCATAACAAAAAGACGTTTTCGTTTTATTTTGGAAAGTGAAGATGAAGAAGCAGAAAACTCCGTGGATCAGGAGAGTACTAGGTCCTCCTTGAGTGAAGAGTCCGGTGAGGATGGCATTAATGCAAGTTTTAGGCTTTTATTTGATGCACGCCATTGGGATCGCCTTTCCTTTGACTGGGGGCTTAAAGCAAATTTGGACCCCGATATATTTTCAAGGGCTCGAGGAATTCGTAGCTGGAGTTTGTCAGAAAAGTGGTCATTAACTTTCTCTCCAGAGTTGTTTTGGTATGAAAGCCGGGGGGCAGGAGCCCGATCATCTTTCGATTTTGATCGCTTGGTTGGTGACTTTTATCTGCTTCGTCTACAGTCTTCCGTTGTTTGGTATGAAAGGTACGGACACAGGCGATACGTTCAAAACCTTGCTTTTTTCCATGACATCAATCAGCGGCGAGCGCTGGAATACTCGTTTGGATTTTCTGCCGATGAACGACAGCATCATACCGTTGTATCAGAGTATTTTGCGCAAATTCGCTATCGACGTAATTTGTATAAAGGCTGGTTTTTCTATCAGTTGAATATTGGCACAACATTTCCTAGGGAATATGAATATAAAACTAACCCTTTTATCGGTATCAGGTTTGAAATTTTGTTATCTGATGACCTGGAGAAAGTGCTAAGAACACGCCTTTACTAAAGCGGACAGACACAAAAAAAGGCTAAGTTCATAAAAACTTAGCCCTAAATTGCTTGAAGATAAGCAAAACGAAAATGATGAAGAACTTGTAAATAGCTTTGGATAATAGCAGCCCGAAAAAACAGCGGAGGTACAACAAAACCCTCCGCTAACGGGGGATACTACTCAAATCCACGAAAATAATTCTAGGTTATAAGAGGCCGTAACAATATAGTTTTTGAGTAAGGTCTTGTAAGGGATTGTGTTGCTATTGTGAGGTGCTGTGATGTGATGTACTAGCCTGCTAGCGAGCCTATAGACGGCTCGGTCTACAGGCTTTGGCAGTCTACTTATATTGAATAAATAACGAAAACGGCAGGCGGAGGGTTTCACCCCTAGCATGATCAACCCCTTGCCGTGCTATCCCATTTTGGAGTATTAATCGGGCTATTTACAGTATGCTAGTGTTCGGCTCATTCTTCCAGCGAGAGATTACAATCGTGTCTGTTTCAATTGCCTGGCGCATTTGCTGTTGGCAGCCTTCTTCTATGTCACTTACGCGCGGCACTGAGGCACTATCATCAACTGTACAAATACATGATGCGATTTTGACTGACACATAACCGGAAGCTGTGCGGAAAGATTTTAGATTTATACCATCATGAATGCGGCGATAAGAACTGATAGAGCAATGATCTATGTTGCCAAAGTTAGCGATGATCGCGTATTGATGTTCTGCAACGCGGCAAAGAACATCTAAGGGGCGAATTAGGCTTCTTAAGCGGCGCGTTATACCTAGTGCGACTTCTTCACAGGTCATGTGGTTGTGCTGCTTTTTGATGACAGGCCAGTTTTTGATATCAATTAGCATGTAACTAATTGCGCCACCACGAGACTCGGTGTGCCTGAGAAAGTTTGCTAAAGTCTCTTGCGCGAGACGTTTATTACCAATACCTGTTTCAATATCGACAATATTCTTTTCTTCGAGGTGTTTATTGTTTTCAATGAGCAAATGATTTGCAGACAGTAAAGTATTCTGTCGCTCTGACATTCTGTCTGCGGCATACACGCGAGGAAGAAGTTGCTTAGACATTTCTGACTTGAAGATGAAGTCGTCGATACCTTTGTCGAAGGCTTCATTTAGAGCGCTGCTACCTTCTTTCGCTGTCAAGAGTATTACATAAGTAAAGTGGTTGTTTTGCTCATCTAACTGCCGGACTTGAGCTGTTAACTCTAAGCCATCAATTTCTGGCATTAACCAATCTGCAATGAGTACACTAGCTTGGCGCTTGTCTAGCATCGCTAGGGCTGTGTTGGCATCGTTGGCGATGCGGACGTCTCTATAGCCTGCTTTGCCAAGCGTTTTGGCTATGATTGTGCTGCTGAATTTTGTGTCATCCACTACTAGAATGGAAAGATCGAGATTGGGCATGAGTCCAGGTCCTTATCCGAGTCTCTGATTCTTCAATACGATATACAAATCCGTTTACTATTTCGGCTATCGCGTGTAGCGCTAAGCGCTTATGGTCAGCGTGCTTAGTTGCTACAAAATTCTACTGCGAGAAAAAGTTACTCAGCTTTATTATTGTTTCCCCAGTTTAGACGTGTTTTTAGCTTTGTGCGAAAGTCATTTACAAGAGATTCTCTTGAAACTGATTTTTCAAGTAACTACTCAAGTCACTACCCGCTATAATGGGGAAAATTTATTGTTAATGATACGCGGGAGTATACCATGCCATCTTTTGATACGGTCTCAGAACTTGACATGCATGAGGTCACAAATGCAATTGATCAAGCAAAACGTGAACTAGGTAACCGTTGGGACTTTAAAAATGTTCAGGCCGATATTGTTGTCGAAGGGACACGAGTCACTTTTTCAGCCGAGCAGGACTTTCAGCTTGAACAGCTTATCGAAATGCTGCAGATGGCATTTGCTAAACGAAAGCTTGATGTTCGTTCTCTGACTGAGGCGGGTGACAGTAAAGCGGGCAAGTTAGTTAAAAGAAGTTTTGATATCAAACAGGGAATTGATAAAGATGTTGCACGAAAAATGGTTAAGATGGTGAAAGAAGCCAAGCTTAAAGTTCAGGTGGCAATTCAAGGTGATAAAGTTCGTGTTACGGGTAAAAAACGAGATGACTTGCAAGAAGTGATGCGCTTCTTCAAAGAATCGGATCTTGATATTCCGCTGCAATTCAATAATTTTAGAGATTAAGCTTAGAACGCTGAATCGGCTGTTGCTTCCTTTAGGGTGCTTTTATCTTCAATTCGCGATGAAAATATAAAAATATGTCTCAAGCACACTTAGGCTGGCGCCAGTCTTTAAGCTCTCTAAAGCACCCTCGGGTTCTGTCGATGCTGTTCTTCGGGTTTTCGGCAGGAATTCCCTTACTGTTAATATTTTCTTCGCTGTCTTTATGGTTGCGTGAAGCAGGGGTCGAACGCTCGACGGTTACTTATTTTAGCTGGGCGGCTTTAGCCTATTCTTTCAAATTCTTATGGGCGCCACTTGTTGATCGCCTTCCTGTGCCTTTGCTAACAGCCAGAATGGGGCGTCGAAGAGCATGGTTATTGATTTCCCAGCTAGCTGTTATGTCTTCTATCGCAATGATAGCTGCCGTTAACCCGGCTCAAGAAAGTGCTTTGAGCGTTATGGCTTTTGCGGTTGTGATGCTGGGGTTCTCATCGGCGACGCAAGATATTGTAATCGACGCCTATCGAATCGAGTCTGTTGGCACCGACCTGCAGGCATTGATGTCTTCCACCTATATTGCGGGCTATCGTATTGGCATGCTGGTCTCGGGAGCAGGGGCTTTGTTACTGGCCAGCTCTTTTGGCTCATCTGGTGAGGAATATGTCTATGATGCTTGGAGATCTACCTACTTGCTGATGTCTTTGACCATGTTAGTCGGGCTTGCTACGACCTGCATGGTGAGAGAGCCGAGCACAAGTAATGATACAAATAGTGCTTTTACTTCTGCTCAATATCTGAGGTTTTTGCTGTTATTTGTCGCCAGTATTGCACTGTTTGTATCGGTGTATATTCTAGGCTCTGAACTGGCTGCAGAATTGAAAATCTTCTTGGCTGAGTTGTTTAAGAACTCTGCTTTAGGGAACTTGCTAGTTGAATGTTTACGCCTGCTTACAGGGCTTTTAACTGTCGCACTGTTTATTCGTTCGATGGCCAATACCCCCTTTTACGAAAAGACACTCATACATCAATCTTATATTGCTCCCGTTGAAGAGTTTTTTAGCCGCTACGGTCTAAAGCTAGCGGTCTTATTGTTGATATTTGTCGGCTTCTATCGTATTTCAGATATTGTCTTAGGGGTAATCGCGAATGTTTTCTTTCAGGATATGGGCTTTAGCAAAACAGAGATCGCGACGGTTGTAAAAACCTTTGGCCTATTTATGACGATCGCAGGGGGATTTTTAGGAGGCGTGTTATCTGCTCGTTATGGTGTGATCAAAATGCTTTATACCGGTGCTTTTTTAACCGTCGCAACTAATCTCTTGTTTATGCTGCTGGCAGAGTCGGGTCATAATATTGAGTTGCTGTATTTTGTGATCTCGGCCGATAACCTAACGGCAGGATTGGCCAGTGCGGCATTTATAGCCTTCCTTTCAAGCCTGACCAATGTGTCTTTTACCGCTGTTCAATATGCAATATTTAGTTCGCTGATGACGCTTTTGCCAAAAGTAATCGGAGGGTATTCGGGGAGTATGGTTGATAATTTGGGCTACTCAAACTTCTTTTTACTTGCGAGTTTGATGGGTGTCCCCGTTATTGCCTTAATATATTGGATTCAACGTTATTCTGCGTTTAAGGATGCTTAGCGGCTCTCGTTCATAGACAGTAGGCTAACGTTAAATATAGCATTGTCTGTTTTTGATAAGTTCAATGAAGTCTGTTTCCGATATTGGCGGGCAATAATGATAACCTTGAACAAGGTCGCAATGCATATCTTGAAGGAGCGAAGCCATGTGATGGTTCTCGACGCCTTCTGCGACGACTTGTATTCCCAGTGCATGAACCATCTCAATGATGCCTCGAACTAAGGTTCGATCTTCCTGTGATACGAGAATTTCATCAATAAAACTCTTATCAATTTTGAGGATTTCAATTGGTAACTTTCTCAGATAACTCAAAGATGAGTGGCCTGTACCAAAGTCATCTATTGCGGTTCTGATACCCATGCTTTTTATTTCGTGGAGCGTCTGAACTGCCAGGTCCAAATCGTCCATAATTGCGGTCTCAGTCACTTCAAGCTCAAGTGTTGAAGGGTCAATTCCAAATGTGCCCAGTGAGCGTGCTAGGTCTTCTTGAAGCAAGCCTCTATGGAAGTGACGTGCAGAAATGTTGAGTGCCAATATGAAGTCGGAGTCAAGATAGGTCTGCCACTCTTTTAGGTGTTTGCAGCATTGATGAATTACCCATTGGCTGATAGGAATAATTTGGCCATTTTCTTCAGCAATTGGGATGAACTCAAAGGGGTTGCGATATTTTCCATCTTCTTGCTTCCAACGGATCAGTGCTTCAGCGCCTTTGATGGAGCCAGTGTCGAGATCAATTTTGGGTTGGAAGAATAACTCAAACTGCTCTTGCTCTAGCGCAACATTTAACTGACTGCGTATTTTTAAGCGATGCGCTGGCTGGTCGTTCTCACTTGCTTGATATATCACATATGTATTTTTGCCACGTTTTTTGGCTTGATACATGGCAATGTCAGCATTACTAATTAATTTGTCGGAGTCATTGCCGTGATCGGGGGCGGCGGCAATGCCGATACTCGCGCTCATGTAAATATCTTCATTGCCTAAATGAAATGGTGTGCCAAAAGAGTCAACAATTGCTTGTGCAAATTGTTTGGCATTATCTGTGCCATCTTGTTTTTCCATCACTGCAATGAATTCGTCACCACCATGTCTAGATAGTAGTGTGTGAGGGGGCAGCTCGGCTTCAAGGCGCAGAGTTATGGCCTTGAGTAGTGCATCGCCAACACCGTGTCCCAGAGAGTCATTTACATCTTTAAATCCATCAAGGTCGATAAACAGGACAATCGTCTGGTCTTTGTTTTGACTTGCCGAAGTCAGGGCGGTATCGAGCCTGTTTGATAGAAGCCTGCGGTTAGGTAGGCCAGTAAGCAAGTCATGATAAGCTCGGTGACGGGCTTCCTCTTCTTTGAGTTTTAGTTCGCTGATATCCCTAAAGCTCCAAGCCAGGCCAATAATCTCGCCAGAGTTGTTTTTCGTCTGGGGGTTGGAATATGCCTCAATAGTTCGACCCTTTAGTGTTTTTATTTCACACAGACGCTGCTCTTTGGGAGTCTCGAGGCTGAATTTAAACTCGGCTGTCAGTGAGTTTGGCTCGCTGATGAGGGTTTCTGTTTCTTTTAGAAAGTCTGCTATATGGTTGATGTTCTTTTCTTCAGGGTCGATACGGAACATCTCACAGAAATTTGGGTTGTAGAGTCTGACTCTACCTTCCAGATCGAGCACTAATAGAGCTTCATGGCTCGACTCTAAACTTGCATGCAATAGTGAATGAGATTCTTTAAGCGCACTCTGGGTTATCTTAAGTTCTGTAACTTGGCGCTCTAGTTCTTTATTGCGTGTAATGAGTTCCTTTGCTGACAGTTGAACGGAGCGCTCGAGGGTTGTTCTTTGTTCATCAGCTTCGACATAACTATTATGTACGGCATTCAAAAATGCAGTAATGCGAGGGTCATCCGGCACTTCTGATAGGTGCTTTTCGATCTGCTCTAGAATGAGTTTATGGTACTTCATAGCTTTCGTTTGTACTGCATGTTACTTAATGAACGTAGAGTCATTAATTTTCTATGTTACAAGGTTATCTCTACTTCACTTTAGAGTGCGTGCTGAAAATGCTTTTTAACCTAGGAAAGCAGGAGTCGAGTTCTCATTAAGTACCCGGCACATGACTATTTCAAGTGAATCTACTTAAATTTAGACTATATTTCTGTGTTTCGCTGTGAAATTTTAATGTTACTTGAATTGTCTTTTAGCCAAGCCAGAGATATTGGCACATAGAAGTAGAGCTCAGTGGCATAGGCACGCCTTCTGTTTCCAACAGTGAAGTTTGTTCCAGAAACTTATCGGAGCCTATCGGGAAGGAGCACTTTCCTTGAGCATTAATTATTCGGTGCCAAGGAATGCGGCTGTCTTTAGGTAGTTGTTTTAATATGTAGGCGACGTAACGTGCTTTGCCTGGGTGCCCTGCCAGGGATGCTATTTTCCCGTAAGAACAGACTTGCCCGCTGGGGATGCTCGCCAAGCAGGCCAGTATAGCCTGCTTGCATTCACTTTCGTTTGTTGCCATTGGGAGTTAGATTCTTAGTCCACCATCGACATCGATGACCCGGCCTGTAAGGTAATTATTTTCAAAAATGTGCACCACACTTTGTTGAATATGGCTAGGTTGGCCGGGGCGACCTAAAGGGATAACTTTCTTCATATGGTCTTGAGCCTCAGGTTTCATACTGGCTGTCATTTCCGTTTCCATAAAACCGGGAGCGATCGCCATAGAGCGAATATTATAGCGCGCGAGTTCCTTGGCCCAAGTGACGCTTAATGCAACCACGCCAGCTTTAGCCGCGCTGTAATTACTTTGTCCAATATTGCCTTCTCTGGCGATACTGGAAATATTAATAATACAACCCTCTGAATTGGTGTTAACCATCAGGCGGGCAGCTTCACGGCCACACAGGAATACACCACTAAGGTTAACGTCGATCACGCTTTGCCATTGCTGCAGGCTCATGGTTTGGCTAACTTTGCCATCTTTAGCTTTTAGCAATAAACCGTCTCGTAGAATGCCGGCATTATTAACGAGGCCATTCAGCTTTCCAAAATCGCGCTCAATCGTATTAAAGGTGTTCTCTACGTCAGCCTCTTGGGCAACGTTGCAAACATAGGTTTTAGCTGTGACGCCCAGTGCTTCGCACTCATTAGCGGTTTCATCAAGACGTTCTGCATTCATGTCGATCAGAGCGAGATTAGCTCCTTTTTCAGCAAGGCCTAAAGCCATTTCTCTTCCTAAGCCTTGAGCGCCGCCTGTAATTGCAATAACTGCATCTTGTAATTTCATGTTCTGCCTATATTAATACCAGATTGGGACGTGTTGGGTATCGAGGGATCACCCCTAACCCTTAAATGAGAATCTATCTTAATGGCTTGTTAGGATAAGAAAAAGGATTAATGCAGT
>NZ_LWGE01001000.1:0-210 GCF_001635315.1 Oleiphilus sp. HI0123 | reverse complement strand
TGTCAGAGGTTTGCATACTCGCAACACCGACAGAAATGGTAATATTACCCAGGGTGACTTTTTTATCACTGCCCATAACCAGGTTTTTACTGGCGACCTTATCGCATAGCTGCTGGCCTACAACGAGTGCGCCTTCGTAGCGTGTGTTGGGTAATAGCGCCACGAATTCTTCACCTCCATAACGAGCGACGATATCGTCACCTTTGACAC
>NZ_LWGE01000999.1:0-245 GCF_001635315.1 Oleiphilus sp. HI0123 | reverse complement strand
TTTGTACAGGGTCTAAGCCTGTATGAGCTTTGCTATCCAGAAGCTCTTGCTTAAATTCAGTGAGTTGGTTTCCTAAAAACAGACTTACTTCTGCAGCAACTTCCTCTTTAATGGACTCAGTTTTCTTATTAATTTCGTTGACGTATTCATCCATGATGCCTTTTAAGTGATCCTGCTGCTCTTGCTTTGAATCACTCAGGATGCGTTTGACATGATCGTATTGCTCGTCGAATAGACTGGATAGG
>NZ_LWGE01000998.1:0-313 GCF_001635315.1 Oleiphilus sp. HI0123 | reverse complement strand
ATCAACGTTTTTTCTTTCGTTGCCAGCATCCCAATTAAAGCCTTTTATTTGTTTCCAATTAATCATTTATGTATATTACCATCATATACATAAAAATGGCACTAACAAGCGGCTCCACCGGACAAATTTTATTGTCACCTTTTTTGTACCAAAAAAGCCGCCAATAAAATTTCCTCGGTGAGCCGGGCGTTATAGCAGGAATGGTGATTTATGAATATTATGGATGAGCAAGTATCACTATTGAATGAGTTGAGCGAACTCATGATGATAAGCAGTGAGCTAGGGTATGAATCTCTTTCGTGTGAGTTTAAAT
>NZ_LWGE01000997.1:0-592 GCF_001635315.1 Oleiphilus sp. HI0123 | reverse complement strand
TTGCAACGGTGTTGTTTGCAGAAGAAAATATTGTTGTTGAGTCTGCTACGGTTCAAGATGTGATCTTGCCAATGGCCATTTTGAGTGGAACCGTTAGCGACAAAAATGGCGCACCAGTTGCCGCTACGCGCGTGACAATTAGCCATATCGCGTATCAGCAAAATGGAAACAGTGACAAAGGTTTCTATCTGGAGAGTCAGGGCAAGTCGCCTGCGACACATGCTTTGAGTGACGCAAACGGTGAGTTTTCAATAGCGCTGTTTACTAACCAAAGTACCGATATTAATTTTGTGCCGCCGCTAGGCAATCAGCTTGTTAGTAGTACGCTAATTAGTGATTATGTCATTGCGCAGGATACAGCTGATTCTTTCGTTTTAGCGCAGCCTTTCACTTTATCTGGCTACCTGTTAGATGAGCAGGGCAACCCGATAGACCATACAATGATTACCGCACATAATCAGAGTAATCGTCAACTTGCTGACACACCCGTTCTCACCGACAGCGAAGGTTATTTCGAGTTTAAAGTTTCCTTTGGAAACTATCAGTTAAGGCCTTACTTACAGACCCAGAATCAAGTTGATGACGAGGGTGT
>NZ_LWGE01000995.1:0-214 GCF_001635315.1 Oleiphilus sp. HI0123 | reverse complement strand
GTTCAATTTTCTCAGCTACTTTAGCGATCAAATTTTGTGTATCAGGATGAAGCTCTTGTGTCTCGTTATGAACAAACAAAGTAATCGGAACACCCCAAGTACGCTGGCGAGAGATACACCAATCAGGGCTTTGCTCCAACATTGCTTCGATACGATTCTGACCCCATTCAGGTACCCACTGAACACCTTTCACCGCTTCCAATGCAGCTTCTTT
>NZ_LWGE01000994.1:0-5404 GCF_001635315.1 Oleiphilus sp. HI0123 | reverse complement strand
TTGATAGGTAAAAAATTATGGCAATTAAAATTGAAAAGAAAATCGTCGGTTATCAAGTAGACAACTCCGGTGATAAAGCGCTTGTTGTAGACAACACGCCAAAGGTTGTTCCAGTAGAGATGAATGAGTCGATTAAACGACCAGACTATCTTCTCGGCTCAACTTATAAAATTAAACCACCCGTATCTGAGCATGCGTTATATATTACTATTAACGACATCATTCTTAATGAAGATACTGACCACGAAATTAGACGACCTTATGAAGTCTTCATTAATTCTAAGTCGATGGAACACTATCAGTGGGTAATCGCTTTAACTCGCGTTATCTCTGCCGTCTTCCGTAAAGGTGGTGACATCACCTTCATGATCGAAGAGCTATCTTCAGTTTATGACCCGAACGGTGGTTACTACAAGAAAGGTGGCGTCTATATGCCATCATTAGTAGCCGAGATTAGCTCTGTAGTCGAGAAGCACATGAAGACTATCGGTCTAATCAAGTCTGAAGAAATGAGCGATCATACAAAGCAGATTCTTGCTGAAAAGAAAGCCCAGTTCGAAAAGGAAGGCAGCGCTACTCACGTTAACACTGAAGAGCCACCTGAAGATAACCCATTCCCTGCTAACGCGACGCTTTGTAAGAAGTGCCACAATAAGTCGGTGATCGTTATGGATGGTTGCCAGACTTGCTTGAACTGCGGTGATAGCAAGTGCGGCTAGTGCTTTCTAGCTAAATAAGCTAAACGAAAAAGGCCAAGTAAATATTTTACTTGGCCTTTTTTGCATTTATGCGGCGCTATTTCTAACAGTTAGCCAAACCGCCCACCGATATAATCCTGCGTTACCTGATTGCTTGGCGATTCGAAAACCTTTGTCGTTTGGTCAAACTCCATTAGCTTCCCTAGGTGGAAGTGAGCTGTCATGTCGGCAGTACGATGTGCTTGTTGCATGTTATGCGTCACGATTACAATCGTGTAGCTTTTCTTTAGCTCAAGCATTAGCTCTTCGATTTTTTGTGTCGAGATCGGGTCGAGTGCTGAGGTAGGTTCGTCCATTAGTATAACGTCAGGCTTAACCGCTATCGTTCGGGCAATACAAAGCCTTTGTTGTTGACCACCTGATAGACTCGTACCAGGGGAATTCAGCTTGTCTTTAACTTCATTCCACAGACCTGCAGATATGAGAGAACGCTCAACTAAGTCATCACATTCGGTACTACCCTTTTTGACTTGGCTGTGCTTAATTGGTGCGTAAGCAACATTCTCGTAGATAGACTTTGGAAAAGGGTTTGGCTGCTGAAATACCATTCCTACACGCTTTCTTACTGAAACTTCGTCTACGTCTTTGTCATAGATATTCTTACCATCAATGACTACCCTTCCGGCAATATCAACAATGTCGATCAGGTCATTCATTCGGTTTAGGCAGCGCAAAAATGTCGATTTACCGCAACCGGATGGCCCGATCAAGGCCGTAATATTATTCTCTGGCACCTGCATGTTGATACCATGTAAAGCATGGTGATCACCATAGTGAAGGTTTAAGTCTTCAGCAACGATCTTTATGTTATTACCACTTGATTTCATACTTCTTCCTTAGGTAAATAGCTGCAGCGTTCAGTGTGATTAATATCGACAGTATGACAACAATGCCCGCTGCTGTTTTTTCTACATATGCACGTTCAGGCATACCCGCCCACGTAAAGATCTGGGCCGGCAGTACCGTCGCAGCCTCCATGATCGACGAAGGTGAATCTGGGATGAATGCAATCATTCCAATAATGATTAATGGAGCGGTTTCCCCCATGGCTTGCGCCATGCCAATTATCGTACCGGTCAAGATGCCTGGTAGCGCAATGGGTAGAACGTGGTCTTTGACAACTTGAATTTTGTTAAGGCCCAAACCATAACCTGCATGGCGAATTGACTCGGGTACACTTCTGAGTGCAGCACGAGAACTGACAATAATAATTGGTAATGTCATTAGCGCTAAAGTGATACCGCCCACTAATGGCGAGCTTCTTGGCAGACCAAATAAATTAATAAATACTGATAAGCCTAGTAGGCCGAATAATATTGAAGGAATAGCCGCGAGGTTGTTTATATTAACTTCAACAAAACGGGTAAAGCGGTTGTCGGATGCAAACTCTTCCAGGTAAATTGCCGTCATCACACCAATCGGGAAAGCAAAGGCCATTGTTACTAACAAGGTCAGTACCGAGCCTACGATGGCAGACAGTATCCCGGCATTCTCTGGCATTTTAGAGTCACCCTTACTGAAGAAAACACTATTCCAGCGTAGCTCTAACTTACCTTCTTCTTTCAACTTATCGACTAGGGCAAGCTGCTTTTCTTTCAGGTTATAGTGATGACCTTTTAAATACTGGTCAACCTGGTCATCAGCCAATGCCCACATTGTTTCGCTTGTACCCATCAATTCAGGCTGGTCTCGCATGGCTTTTGTTAACGTACGTAGCCAAGCCCTACTTACAATTTTGCGAAAATCTTTTGGAATGGCCCGGCGCGTGGACTTAGCATTTCGCTCTGAAAACTCTACTTCAACTTGCACATAAGCTTGCTTCACAGCAGGCGCAGCAGTACTAAGAATATCGACCATAAAGAAGATCAGAAACGACAGAGTAAATACGACGGAGCTCTTTGCGAAAAGTTTGAAAAATCGCGAGGCACGATGCCGTTTACTTAAGGTCGGGTCGTAAAAAGGATTAGAATTCTGTTTTGAAGTCATAGCCTGCTTATCTTGTATTTTTCTTTAAACTTACGGATTTGGGACAACGAGACCATATTGAGAATCAATGTGATCACAAATAAGACCAAGCCTAAGGCAAAAGCCGAAAGCGTTTGCGGTGAGTCAAAGGCGTGATCCCCGACAAGGGAGTCAACAATTCTCACTGTTACGGTGGTCATATCTTCTAAAGGGTTCCACGACAAATTTGGTCTAAGACCGGCAGCCATCACCACAATCATGGTTTCACCAATCGCCTTGGCAAAGCCAAGCAAACAGGCTGAAATGATGCCCGGAAGCGCAGAGGGTAAAACTATATTTTTGATCGTCTCGCTTTGCGTCATACCTAACGCATAGGCGGCATTGCGTTGACTGCTTGGTACAGCACGAAGTACGTCATCACTCAAGGATGAAATGACCGGAATAATCATAACGCCCATCACCAAGCCGCTTGCTAGTGCGCTGTTAAAAGCAGCATCGACACCAAACTGTTCCGCTATTGCTACGATGGCTGGAGCCACTGTCAACGCAGCAAAGAAGCCATAAACGACAGTCGGGATACCCGCCAGAATTTCGAGCAAGGGCTTCAATATTTTTCGCTGAGCTGATGAGGCATATTCACTCATATAAATCGCATTACCCAAGCCAATGGGTATCGATACCGCTAACGCAATAATTGTGATCATGAAGGTACCGGCGAAAATCGGTACTGCACCGAAGGAGCTTTCTCCATGGCTCATGTGCCACTCGGTACCTGTAATAAAGTACCAAAGGCTTTTTAATTGAAAGAACTCTAACGCCTGGAACAGGATAGAAAACAAAATACCAATAGTTGTAACAATGGCAATTGCGGCTGAGATCGCGAGAGTTGCTGTAATACAACGTTCTTTAATAAGGGTTGAACGCTTTTTGGATTCAACTTGAAACAAATCTATACTTCCATTATTTAAGAGCCGAATAACTGAGTGGCTAAATTTATACCTACAAAATAAAAAGCCCACTACACAGCGGGCCTTTTGATTTATTTAAGTCCAACTACTTCCTTGTAGTTAGACTTAACATCCCTGTCATTAAACTTCCTAAGACCTTACACTTTTAGACTTAAGCGGGATTATTCAGCCCAGCTCGCATCGTACTCAGTGATAGTCAAAGAGGTATCATCGTCTGTATAAAGCGTGCTACCAGCATCTACAGTGAAGCGAGCTTCAGAACCTGCAGTGAACAGATCAGCACTAGCGTTTACATTGTTCTTAATCGCTAGACCTGCACCTGTTACCGTTGCGCGAGTATCAGTATCAACACCAGTGTCACTTACACGGATCGCTTCAACGTCAGCATCTGATGAAAACTCAACCAAAATTTGAACATTGTTGAACACGTAGTCTGTACCTTCGCGCAAGCGAACTGCACGACCAACTGACTTCAAGATTGCGTTTTCAAGAGTAGGTTGCGCTTTAGGGTCACCATCAGTAGAGGTGCTGTGACTATCTGCTTCAATTACACGTGAACCAGTTTCGTCATCAACGATGTTCTGCTCAGCATAAACGTTTGAAAGTGTACCGATATAACCTTGGTCGGTATCGATTGAATCGTCACCAGCGTTGTAGATATACAAACCGTCGACGCTAACTGTACCGCCCCAAAGCTCGATACCATCATCCGCAGAACCAATGATTGCGATGTTCTCGATAGTTGTACCTGAACCTACAGAACCAAGAGAAAGACCGTTAAGCTCTTTGTCTTTTTCTACTTCATAACCAGAGTATTTGATCGCAACGTAAGTCAGTGTTCCACTGTTATCGTCCGCAATCGTTACACCAGCGTCAGGACCATAAGACTGAGTACCAGCTTCATAAGTACGCTCGCCTTTGTTGTTGGTAGATTGACCAAGGATAGTCAAGCCACCCCATTGACCCTGCTCGTCACCAGTATTAAGACCAGCAACGTCTTGAGCAGACGTAAAGATGATTGGGTTTGACTCTGTACCTTGAGCATCAATCATTGCACCACGGTTTATCGCTAGGTAAGAGTTACCTGAAGCACCGAAAAGTGTTGTTCCAGCTTCAATAGTAAGCGTAACACCGTCAACAACATTCACTTCACCAGTGATTGCATACAAGCTATCGCTAGTTAGTGTTGTATCGCTTGTGATGTCGCCACTAATAACTGAAACAGCCTGATCGTTAACCTCTGCCAATGCCCATTCGAAGATGCTCAAATCAACACCAGTTACAGCGTTGTCAGCATCAACTTCTGCAGCAAATGCTACACCAGAAGAGTCTAGATATGCTTCGTCAACCATATCACCAGAAACACCGACTGTTTCATGTACATCACCAAGTGCACGGAAAATGTCACGTGTACCTTCGTCACGATAGATACCCTTACCACTAGTGATGATACCGTCAGCACCGATGTCGCCTGTTACAGCATCATCAATCACTAACTCAACTGCGTCATTCTTGATCGCGATACCAGCACCTGCTGTTTCAATTTCATCACCAGTTACAGCAGTATCACTTACACGGATTGCTGCGATGTCTGCAATGTAGTCAGCTTCAGTGTACTCTTCGGTACCACCTTCACCGTCATCAACCTGTGTACCAATTAGTGATGCATCAGCACTTGAAGACTTAACATTAACTTGCACGTTGTCAAATACG
>NZ_LWGE01000993.1:0-743 GCF_001635315.1 Oleiphilus sp. HI0123 | reverse complement strand
GCCTGACGATGACCTACTCTCACATGGGACCTCCCACACTACCATCGGCGATGCTTCGTTTCACTTCTGAGTTCGGGATGGGATCAGGTGGTTCCAAAGCTCTATGGTCGTCAGACAAAACTTCGGTTGCTGATACTTGATCAACAACACTTAATTCTGCGTCTTTAACAATAGCAAGTAATAGCTAATTTAATCTCTGCTGTCTAACGAAGACTCATATCCAATTTGCGTTACCCGTCGTTGTACGAATAATCATTCACTATAAAACCACTTGGGCGTTATATAGTTAAGCCTCACGAGCAATTAGTACTGGTTAGCTCAATACGTTACCGCACTTACACACCCAGCCTATCAACGTCATAGTCTTTAACGGCTCTTTAGGGGAATTAAATTCCCAGGGAAAACTTATCTTGAAGGGGGCTTCCCGCTTAGATGCTTTCAGCGGTTATCCTGTCCGAACGTAGCTACCGGGCAATGCGTCTGGCGACACAACCCGAACACCAGGGGTTCGTCCACTCCGGTCCTCTCGTACTAGGAGCAGCTCTTCTCAATTTTCCAACGTCCACGGCAGATAGGGACCGAACTGTCTCACGACGTTCTAAACCCAGCTCGCGCACCACTTTAAATGGCGAACAGCCATACCCTTGGGACCGGCTTCAGCCCCAGGATGTGATGAGCCGACATCGAGGTGCCAAACACCGCCGTCGATGTGAACTCTTGGGCGGTATCAGCCTGTTATCCCC